>JBHIEA010000157.1:0-4673 GCA_046760365.1 bacterium | reverse complement strand
GAGTTATGGGAACAGGAGTAAAGGGAAGAGGGATCCATACAAAGGCGCCCAGAGCCGTGAGAGTGGTGAAGGTAGCTACTCGTAAGAAGTTATAAAGAGGACGAGAAAGAGGGATCTCTCTAGCTAAGGTATATTTTAAGCTTTGTGTTATGAGCATCAGCAGCCTCCAACCAAACTTATCTAATGTGATTTTTTGGCTTGAGCAATTACTCTTTGAGCTATCTCATCAGGAACTCTCTCGTAATGAGAAAACCTCTTGGCAAAATTCCCTTTCCCTTGAGTTATGCTGCGAAGGGTGGTAGAATAATTGTGGAGCTCCGCCAGAGGGACAGTTGCCCTTATCCTCTGTCTTCCTTGAGTGGGCTCAACTTCTAGAATTTTTCCTCTCCGCGAGTTCAGATCTCCGTTAGCATCCCCGAGGAACTCATCAGGGACCTCAACTTCCAACTCTACAATAGGCTCTAAAAGGATAGGCTTAGCTTGCTCCACTGCCTTTTTTAGCCCCATGGAGGCAGCGATATGAAAGGCTATGTCCGAGGAATCTACAGGGTGATAGGTGCCATCGAACAGGGTGACCTCCAGGTCTACCAAGGGATAAGAGGCTAAAATCCCTTTTTTCAGAGCTTCCTTAACTCCTTTCTCTACCGAAGGAATATAGCGAGAAGGAACCACTCCCCCTTTGATTTTGTCTACGAATCTAAACCCTTCCCCCCGAGGCAGGGGCCGAATCCGCAGCCAAACATCCCCATATTGCCCGTGACCCCCTGTTTGACGTTTGTACCTTCCCTGTGCCTCTGCGGGTGCGGTAATGGTTTCTCGGTAAGGAACCTTTGGTGGTTCGGTCTGAACCTCAACATTAAATTCAGTCTTTAAGCGGTCAATCATAATTTCTAGGTGTACTTCTCCTGTTCCAGAGAGGATGATCTGTCCCGATTCTCTGTCCGCGTCTACTTTAAGGAGGGGGTCTACTTTAGCCAATTTAGCCAGAGCCAAACTCATCTTGCGCTCGTCCTTTTCTCCTTTTGGTTTAAGAGCTATGGAAGTGGTGGGTTCAGGAAACTGCAAAGAAGGAAAGCCAACCGGATTCTCCTTGGTGCACAAAACATCCCCTATGTCAGTGTTTTTTAGCTTAGTTACCGCTCCTATGTCACCGGCCACTACACGGGGAGTTTCTTCTCTTGAGCTACCCTGCATTAAATAAATCTGGCCTATTTTTTCATCTATCCTTTTGGTAGAGTTGTACACAGTACTGCCTGAGGAAACCACACCCGAAAAAACCTTAAAAAGATTTAGCTCACCCAAATGCGCTTCTGGAAGAGTTTGAAAGACAAAGGCAGAAGAAGATTTTTTTTCAGATTCCCTAAGTTTTGGGGAAGGAAAAAAGTCAACTATGGTGTCTAAAAGAAGATCAATTCCTACATTTTTGGTGGCGGAACCAAAAAGAAGAGGAGTAAACGTACCGCTGCTAATGCCGTCTCTCAGACCTTTTTTAATTTCGTCTTCCGTTAGTTCTTCTCTCTCCAAATATTTTTCAATGAGAGTATCATCTGTTTCGGCAACTGCTTCCAGAAGATTCTTTCTAAGCTGGGCTACCTCCTCCTCCAAGTCCTGAGGAATCTCTCCCTCTTTAGCTTTTCCTTCTTCGTACAAGATCGCCTTCACACCTATCAGATCAACGACTCCCAAGAAGGCTTTATCGGAAGATACAGGAACCTGCAAAGGAAGACATAAGCTAGAGAATTCTTTTTCTATTCTGGAGGTCAGTTCGGAAAAACCTGTGATTTCTTCGTCCATTTTGTTCAAGAATATCAAAGGGAACACCTCTTCCTCTCCCGCATATTGCCAAGTCTTTCTGGTTTCACTACTGGTAAGAGTCGAGGGAGTGACAACTATCAGAGCTGTCTCCGCCACTCTGAGCAGTGCTCGAATTTTGGGTATAAAATCTGTAAAACCGGGCCCATCCAAAAGGTTAACCTTATGATCCCGCCATAGTAGATGAAAAAGGGAAGGATTTATACTGAATCCCCGTTTTTTTTCTATCGGATCATAGTCAGAGAGGGTGTTTCCGCTCTCTACCCTTCCCATTTTACTTATGAGCTTGGCTTGATAAAGAAAAGCTTCAACCAGGGATGTCTTTCCTGTTCCCTGACCTCCAACTATAGCTACATTTCTCAGTTTTTCAGTGAAAGTTGACATACTGGACCTCCGGCAACTTCAACTATTTAGTGGTTGCCTTATATTGAATTTCTTGGGTTTCTCCGGCCGGAACCTCAACCTCATAGACAACCCGATTTTCTTCTTTTACATAATTTTTAGGTTGACTTTCCAAAACAGTCCATTCCCCATAAAGATGTTCCACGACCTGGACCATCATAGGCAGGTTAGCTGAGTTATGAAGAATTATTTTATAGCCAAATTCCTTTTCCGAAGTTGGTAGTTGTTGATAAGAAGTCTGAATTCTCTGACCTTCCAAGTTCTTCGCTTCTCCTAAAAAAATTCTTAGAGTTTTGTCGGGAGGAGTCTCGGGTAGAATATCTTGACCAATAAAGCTTATCTTATCTGTAAGACCGATCTTATAAACATAGACCGGACCCTGAGGAAGAGGCATACCTAATCCGTGATCGAGTGAATTTTTTAATAGAAGTTCCTCTCTTACCTCCTCCCCATATTTTGTGGCATCAAAAAGATAAACCTTTTTTATGGGAATAGTGCTTCTGGTGAAAAGCAGAATTCTTTTCTTTTCCCCGGACCTAAGGGTAATGGGATAGGGTGCAGAATAAGAAAAATTGGGTGAGTCAGAAGGATAGGACTCGAGGAGATTTTGATGGGTGGTTCCCTCCCCCCCTTGTTTGATCTGCCGAGGCAATTGTGTGGTTAAAGTCAGATAAACTTGGGAGAAGTTCATCTCACTTTTGTTTTCTACTGTTGCCCAAGCCGATAGATCCATAAATCGATCCTCTTTCTCTACCATAACCTGATAGCTCACTTTCCAATTCAGTCCAGTGGTAAGGTAAACAACTCTTAAAGTGGTCTCTTCTTCCTTTTCTGACCTTACTTTCCACGAAAGTACCGAATTGGAGTTGTATTTTTGTTCTAGAAATTGGCATCCCTCTGCCTGAGGAGAAACTGAATCCAGAATCACCCCTTTTTGCACTGGGCCAAGAGTTATTTCATTAATCCCGGCTTTTAGCTTTATTATGTTTATCTTTTCTACTAAATTCAGATTGTTGGAGAAAATGGTTATTCTGGTTATTGGTGGCTGGGCAATCACCAGCCACGGTAAGTAAAGCCAAAGAATGCTGATCTCTGCTACCAGAGAAATAATCTTTATTTTTCTACTCACTGAAATTCTCTTTTCTTTACCATTCTATGACTAAGGAGGCCCAAGTGAGCCCACCTCCGAACGAAGTGAGAACGACCTTGTCCCCTTTCTTTATCCTGCGCTGGCGCACTGCCTGATCCAAGGCTACAGCACAAGAAGCGGCTGACATATTCCCACATTGATCCAGATTTACCCATACTCTGTCCATATTCAGACCTATCCTTTTGGCTACTGCTTTAATAATACGAATATTAGCCTGGTGTGGGATAAAAAAATCTACGTCTTCGTAGGTAAGACCCCCGGCCTCTAAAGAAACGTCTACTGCTCGAACCATTATCTTCACGGCTTTTTTAAATAGCTCATTTCCCCGCATTTTCATGTAATGTTGTCTGTTCTTTACGGTCTCAAAGCTAGCCGGTAGCCTCGAACCACCTGCCGGGACTCCTACTAGATTCGCCCCTTCTCCATCTGCTCCCAAATAGCTAGAGATTATTCCACTATTATCATCAGACGGTCTCAAGATAGCTGCTCCAGCTCCGTCAGCAAAGATAACACAGGTGTTTCGGTCTTCCCAGTCGATGATCTTGGAAAGAGTCTCCGCAGCTACAACCAGGATGGTATTATAAGTTCGGGTGGCAATAAACTGGCTTCCTATGCTAAGCCCATAAAGAAAACCGGAACAGGCAGCCTCCAGATCAAAGGAAGCGACCTTGCCTATCCCTAATCTCTCTTGAAGAATACAGGCAGTAGCAGGAAAGATCATATCTGGGGTGATGGTGGCTACCATGATCATATCTAGGTCTTGAGGTTCAATTTTAGCGGCTTCAATTGCTATCCTAGAAGCCTTATAAGCTAAGTCTGAGGCGGCTTCATTTTTACCAGCAATTCTTCTTTCTTTAATTCCGGTTCTGGTAGAAATCCATTCGTCAGAGGTATCCACCATCCTCTCCAAATCGGCATTGGTCAAAACTCTATCGGGAATATAGGATCCCGTTCCGACTATCTTCGTTTTCCTCATTTTCCTTCTCCATCTCTCTATTTCTCACTAAAACTGTTTCTATATGGTGATTTATCTTTTGCTTGGCAAATTGGAAACTTTCAAGGACAGCATTTTTAATGGCCTTGCTTGAAGAAGCACCATGGGCAATTATGCAGACTCCATTCACTCCTAAAAGGGGGACCCCACCGTACTCGGCATAATCGAGGTTTTTGCTTATCTGCGTGAGCCATCCGCGAGAGAGAATCCCTCCTAGGCCAGCCAGGCTAGTCCTTGCCCATTCATTTACTACGCCCACCACAGTTTTTGCAAATCCCTCGGCAAACTTTAGGATAATGTTTCCTATGAATCCAT
>JBHIEA010000156.1:0-4761 GCA_046760365.1 bacterium | reverse complement strand
GTCAAACAAAGTGGTTCTCTGGTTGATGAAGATAGATTACGCTTCGATTTTACTTACTTTTCAGCCATAACCGGGGATGAGCTTCGGAAGATAACCCTCTTGCTGAATGAAAAAATAAGAGAAGTTCTTCCGGTAACGGTAGAGGAAACTACTCTGGATGAGGCGCACCGCAGAGGAGCTATAGCTCTCTTTGAGCCAAAATATAAGGAAAGAGTAAGGTTGGTAAATATTGGAGAGTTCAGCAAGGAAGTCTGCGGGGGAACCCACCTTTCTAACCTGGGAGAGATAGGATTGGTAAAGATAATCAGTGAATCAAGTATAGCCTCGGGGGTAAGAAGAATAGAGGCTTTAGTAGGGGAAAGGGCCTTAAAATGGGGTGAAGAGAAAGAAAATTTGTTAAAAACAGTGGCCGCCAAGTTAGGGACTTCGGAGGATGGGATATTGGCCCGTCTTCAAGAAAAAGAGGAAAGACTTACCAGTCAAGATAAACAGTTAAAAAGATGGCAAGAAAAGTCAATAGATTTAGAAATCACCAGGCTATTAGACAGAGGCCGGCAGATTGGAACCATCAAAGTGGTAAGTGGAAAATGGCATAACTTATCTGCCCCTGTGCTCAGAGCCACAGCAGAAAAGCTAAAGGCTAAATTAAAAAAGGGCATAGTAGTGTTAGCCTCAGTGAGTCGAGATAAAGCCTTTCTGGTAGCTGCCTCTACTCAAAAGAGCCTATCTGCTGACAAGATAATAAGAGAAGTCTCGCATCTGGCAGGAGGAAGCGGGGGAGGAAGATGGGATTTTGCCCAGGGAGGAACCTCCCAACCCTCAAAAGTGAGTTCAGCTTTAGAAAAATTACCTCTTATTGTAAACCAACTTCTGCACAAGAATCGGTAGTCGTGGACTTATGCAGCTCGTAGTCTTTAAGTGTCAATCAACTTTTGCACGAAAAAATTGGTAAGTAGCCGCAGCCTTTAACCTGTGTAAGACAGCGCAACCTGAAGGTTGCGGCTACCATATCTTACTTCCCTTCCGGAGCTGGCGGAGGGGCTTGAACCCCCAACCTGCTGATTACAAATCAGCTGCTCTGCCAGTTGAGCTACGCCAGCACCCATTAATCTTTAAATCTCCATACTGTCCCGGTCCTTTTATCCTCAAGCTCAATTCCTAGCTCGTCCATTTTTTTTCTTATCTCATCAGCAAGTTTCCAATCTTTCTTTCCTCGCAGTTTGTCTCTCACAATGACCAAAATCTCTATCAACTGTTGTTCTCTTTTTCCCAGTTTTCTTTTTTCTTCTTCCTGAAAGAATCCCAGGATGCCTCCCAGATTCTTAATCTTTTCTCTCGTTTCCAAGAGAACCTGTTGACAGTTCCTATCTAAAGACTCTCCTTCTCTTAGCAAGAGATTGGCCTTTTTAACTGCCTCAAAAATTAGAGAGAGGGCAGCCGGAGTGTTAAAATCATCATCCAGGGCCTGGAAAAACCCTGACTCCATCTTCTTTAGGTGTAATGAAAGATCTTCGGCGAGAGGTTCTAGGTCTGGGTCAGGATTTCCTTGAGATTTATCCTCCTTTATTTCTTTTATCCGTTTAAGAATATTATAGACTCTCTCCAGGGAGGAGCTAGCCTCCTTCAGACTGTTTTCATGATAATCCAGGGGACTTCGGTAATGAGCAGAGAGAAGGAAAAATCTTATGGCCTCCCCCTCATAATCTTGAAGGGCCCGAGATACCGTGAAGACATTCCGGGTCGACTTGGCCATTTTTTCATTTTTCATCTTTACCAGACCATTATGAATCCAATACTTAGCGAATCTCCTCCCCACCGCTCCCTCTGATTGAGCAATTTCATTCTCATGATGGGGAAAGATCAAGTCTTCTCCTCCCCCGTGAATATCTATGTCCTCCCCTAGGAGATTCATAGCCATGGCAGAACATTCAATATGCCAACCGGGTCTTCCTTTTCCCCAAGGGCTATCCCAGAAAGGTTCTCCTTCTTTTGCCTTTTTCCAGACCGCAAAGTCCAAAGGGTCTTCCTTTCTTTTGTTCACCTGTACTCTTGCCCCTACCGATAGCTCCTTAAGATCTTGACCGGAGAGTTTCCCGTAAGAAGGAAATCCTCTTACTCGAAAGAAAACATCGCCATTGCGAGCATAGGCGAGGTCCTTAGCCTCCAGCTTCTTAATCAAATCTATTATTTCTTTTATGTACTGGGTTGCGCGAGGATGGCCATCTGCTCTTCTTACTCCCAGAAGTTCCATCTGCTGAAAATATTCCTTAATAAGTCTTTGGCTTAGATCAAAGATGGAGGTTCCTAAACTTTTGGCTCGATTGATTACCTTATCATCTACATCAGTAAAATTGGTTACGTAATTTACTTTAAATCCCCGATGTTCAAGATAACGCCTAATTACGTCAAATACCACCGCTGCTCTCGCATGCCCCAAATGTAACTCATCATAGAGAGTAACCCCACAAACATACATCCTGACCTCTCTATCCTTGAGGGGTACGAATTTCTCTTTCCTCCTGGTCAGGGTATTATATATCTTCAAAGACACCCTATTTCTCCGGTTTTACGCTGGCTACAGTCCAACAGCAGACCCCCCTTTTTTTACCCAAAAATCCCAGCCCTTCCGAGGTGGTGGCTTTAATCCCAATTTTTTCAGGCTCCGTTTCCAAAACCTTAGCGATATTTTCTTTCATGCGGGGAATGTAAGAGGAAAGTTCAGGTTCTTCAGCTACTAGCGTAGAATCGAGATTATTTACCCGATGGCCGTCCTTTTTTAGAAGCTGAAGAATTTGCTTTAACAAAATCAGACTGGAGATTCCCTTGAACTTAGGGTTATTGTTAGGGAAAAAAGAGCCCATGTCCTTTTTTCCAACTGCACCTAAAAGAGCATCTCCAATGCTATGGGCAAGAACATCAGCATCTGAGTGTCCGGATAGACCCATAGAGTAAGGAATATTTACTCCTCCCAGGATGAGTCTTCTTCCCTTTACCAAAGCATGTACGTCATAACCTATACCTACCCGCATCTATTCATCTCTCTCAAGGAGAATCTTTAAGGTCTGCTTTGATTCATTCCTCCCAAAAGCATCTCAGCAAATTTTAAATCTAGAGAAGTGGTAATCTTAATATTTGTCTCTTCGCCGGGTATTATTTTAACTTTTTCTCCTAATCTCTCTACCAGAGCAGCATCATCGCTGGCCCACCGTCCTTCCTTTTTGGCTTCCTCATAGGCCTTCAAGATCAACTCTCTTCTGAATCCCTGGGGTGTCTGAATAGAGTAAAGCTTTCTTCTATTCAAGGTTTTGCTTACTACATTGGCTTCCTCTGTCTCTTTTACCGTTTCCCTCAGGGGAATTCCGAGAACTGCCGCCTTATATTCTTTTACCTGTTCAATTAATCTTTTTATAAGATGGCTGCCTATTAAGGGACGAACTCCATCATGGATAAGAACAATATCCGTGGTGGTATCCACCTGCTTTAGCCCCTCAAAAACCGAATCACCTCGTTGTTTGCCTCCTTCCACTATTGCCTTGACCTTCTTGTACCCCGATGAAGAAATCACTGTCTCCTTTACATATTTGCTCATCTTCGGAGGAACAACCAGGATGACACTATCAATTGATTTACATTCTTCGAACCTTTCTATGGTCCAGGAAAGCAGAAGCCTCCCCCCCAAAAGACAGAACTGTTTAAGGCGAAGATCACCAAATCTTTCCCCCTTTCCCGCCGCCACAATGACCGCCTCGACTTTCAACTAACCTTTCCCTTAATTCTTCTCTTTCGCTCCTTGCCAGTCTCATCTTTTACTTCAGTGAATATCATTTTACCGGTGGTAGTCTGAAGAACAGAGGTAACCAAGACCTGCATCTCCTTACCAATAAACTTTTTTCCTCCCTCTATCACTACCATTGTTCCGTCCTCTAGATAGGCAACTCCCTGATTGGGATTTTCTCCCTCTTTAAGGATACTGATTTTCAGGCTCTCTCCCGGTAAAACCACAGGTTTCAAGGCGGTAGCTACTTCATTTATGTTCAAAACTTTTACATTTTGAATTTTAGCTATTTTTTTTAAATTATGATCATTGGTAACTATCTCTGCTCCCATTATTTTAGCCAATTGAAGTAGTTTGCCATCCACTTCAGGTATATGGGGAAAATCTCTGTCCATAATTTGTACCGGAATATTTTCCTGGTTCTGGAGTCTGTTTACCATGTCGAGGCCTCTTCTGCCCCGAGTTCTTTTGGTAGAGGTCGAGGAATCGGCGATCTGTTGAAGCTCACCGAGGATAAAGTTAGGAATGACCAGGGCCCCTTCGATAAAGCCTGTCTCACAGAGATCAGCTATTCTTCCGTCGATTATCACAGAAGTGTCCAGGATCTTATATTTGGTCTCCCCAGTTTGGGCTCTCTTCCCGCTGAGACGAGATAAAAAATTAGTTATCTCCTCTTCTCTTTTCACAGCCACAGTTAATCCAACGCTGGCAAATATCACGTTAATTAAGAGGAGAATGAAAGGAGCCCATTGTTTTAGAGGATCAATTAAAAGAATGGGATAGGCTAAAAGATTAGCCAGGACAACCCCTACCCCCAAACCAAGCCCTCCTATCATAAGCCCTCTTATGGAGATCCTAATTAGGCCTCGTTCAACAACAACCACGATTGTTGTTATCCATCCTCCTACCAAGGCAGACATCCATGGATCAAAACCCAGGTCATATGCTACTCCATAGCAGACAACCCCCACTAATATAACAAACAA
>JBHIEA010000155.1:0-4764 GCA_046760365.1 bacterium | reverse complement strand
CTTACCTTATTCACTTCCATTTCCTGTAAGACTTCAGCAATCGGCAACTTACTCGTAAATATTCAGTGAAGGACATTCCATGTTGTTGACTGCAAAGAGCAGAGCGGGTAGCCGCACCCTTTAGGGTGCGCATAAACGCAGGCCAAGGTCTTGCGCAGGCTGAAGCCTGCGGCTACCGGCGGCTACCGAGATTGCTTCGCTCGCAATAACGGGGTTCACTAAGTATTTACACTTACTCAACGCTGACCACTCAATGCTTAAAATCAATCACGAAGCCTGCATCAGCCCCTGGTCTCTCAGACTAATATACTTCTTGCCGCCAATGATAATGTGGTCGAGAAGGTCAATAGCCATAGTCTTTCCCACCTCTTGCATCTGGCTGGTTACCTTTAAATCCTCATCGCTAGGATTAGGATCGCCAGAAGGATGATTGTGAGCAATGATTAATCCGGCAGCTAGATACTCAATGGCGGGCTGGAATACTTCCCGGGGATGGACTAAATTAGCAGTGAGAGTGCCAATGGAGATAATCTCATCATGGATAATCTTATTTCGTGTATTAAGATACAATCCACGAAATTGTTCCTTTTTCAGTTTTCTCATATCTTCCAGGTATCGATAGACATCCTCAGGGTTCCTGATGGTAGGCATCTTGCCCGGCTCCTCCCGAAAGAACCTTCTGCCTAGCTCAAAACAGGCCACGATCTGGCACGCTTTAGCCGGAGGAATACCTAAAGTTTCCATTAGACGAGGTACGTTCTTTTCCTGGGTTATTGCTTTAGAGCCGTATTCCTTGATTATACGATGGGACAGTTCCAGTACGGTCTCTCCTCTGTATCCTGTGTTTAAGATGATAGCCATAAGTTCTGGGGTCTTTAGGAGATCGGGACCATGTTTTATAAGCCTTTCCCTGGGTCTTTGATGAGCCGGGAGTTCTTTCAACTTCACCCGATAATGGCCTGAGCTTCTCATCGGCCGTTCCTTGATGTAACTATTCAGTCCTATTATATTTCACCGGAGAGCACACCGGGAACGCTAAGAATCAGGTAAGCATCCAGCTATCAGTTTTCAGCAATCAGTAATTTACTGCTAAAAGAAAAAATAATCATATCCCCTTTTCTATTTTTCTTTAGTCCTCACTTAACCAAAGGGACTCTGGCCCTAAAAGATCCTCTACCTCGGAGATTAGGGAATCGGTGAAACCCACCTTTATTGACTTTGACCTGATGATTGCTTCCTCTCCACTCTTATTAGCAAAATGAAGGTAAATATTATGTTTTCCCTTATGACCACAAAGAATCTCTTTTAACTTAACAAGATTGGGCTTCTCCAACTTATCCTCCTCGAAGTTAATGTGGAGATTATGGGTAACATCCTTAATCCTGGAGAATGGAAGTACCTCCTGAGCGATTACTTTGGGGGGAGTACTGGCGGTATCCAGTTTACCCTTGACCAGAACTAGACTTCCCTCTTTGATATAAGAGGCGTATTCTTCATACATACTGGAAAACACAACTATCTCTATCTCAGATTCTAAATCCTCCAGGGTAAAGAAAGCCATTCTCTTCCCTTTTCTATCCTTTTTCTGGACGATGGTAGTTATAACCCCCATAATCCTTATCTTTTGTCCATCCCTCATCCCGGATAGGTCATAAATGGAATTAGCCAGGTAATGGGTGATTTTTTTTTGATATTTCTCCAAAGGATGACCACTTACATAGATACCCAGAAGTTCTTTTTCCCATTTCAACCTCCGCGCCTTTGGAGTCTCCTCTATTTGGGGAAATCTGTCCTGAGCTAGTGACTTCCCTCTTTTCTCCAGGGCCCCAAAGAACGATAACTGCCCTTTTTCCCTATCGGCCTGAATCTGTGAGGCCTCCTCAGTCGCTTCATCTATTACGGCCAGATTCTGGGACCGGTAACCAGCCAGAGAATCAAAAGCCCCACACTTGACCAAACTCTCTATTATCCGTTTATTCACGGTTCTAAGATCCACTCTCCGGCAAAAGTCAAAAATAGAACTGAACCTGCCCTCGGCCTCCCTCACTTTAACAATTGATGAAATAGCCGTCTCTCCTACATTTTTTACCGCAGTAAGTCCAAAACGTATCTTATCGGCGGCTACCGTAAATTTGGCCGACGATTGATTTATATCCGGTGGAAGTACTTCTATTCCCATTCTCCTGCACTCATTAATATAGGAGATAAGTTTATCAGTATTTTCCCTCTCCGAGGTAAGCAAAGCCGCCATAAATTCAAGAGGATAGTTAGCTTTTAGATAAGCCGTCTGATAAGAGATAAGAGCATAACCGGCAGAATGTGACTTATTAAACCCGTACCCGGCAAAATGAGCCATTAGTTCAAAAATTTGGCTAGCCACTGCCGGATCAAGTGATTTTTCTTTTGCCCCTTGCAGGAATTTATCCCTTAGCTCATCCATTAATTTAGGGATCTTTTTCCCCATTGCTCTTCTTAGAATGTCAGCCTCCCCCAGACTAAAACCAGCTAGTACATTGGCGATTCTCATTACCTGCTCCTGATACAGAATGACCCCGTACGTCTCCTCTAGAATTGGCTTAAGCTTAGGATGTAGGTACTGAACCTTGCTTTGACCACGCTTTCTCTTAATGAAATCCTCCACCATCCGGCTGTGCAGGGGTCCGGGTCTATATAGGGCGAGAACGGCAATGAGATCCTCAAATTTTTCTGGACCGAGTTTCTTGAGTAAATCCTGCATTCCTCTACTCTCCAACTGAAAGACCCCTAGTGTCTCTCCTACCGATAAGAGCCGATAGGTTTTCTTATCCTCAAGAGTAATTCGATCTAGATCAATCTCTTCTCCTCTCTGTTTTCTGATTATCTCCTGGGTATCCTGAATCACATTTAAGGTCTTAAGACCAAGAAAGTCAATCTTAAGTAAGCCAATAGCTTCCAGGGAATGCATCCCATACTGGGTAATTATCTCATTCTTGGGGGTTCGATATAAGGGAGTGTAGCGGGTGAGTTTATCTGGAGCCATTACCACCCCTGCGGCGTGGGTCGAGGCATGACGGGTTAAACCCTCTATACTCTGGGCGATCTCGAAAAGATTCTTTATATCTGGATCTTCTTTGACAAGATCTTTTAATTCTATACTTTCCTCTATGGATATTTTTATTGATCTATTGAAGGGAATAAGTTTAGCAATCCGATCCACCTTGCTATAGGGAACACCTAATACTCTTCCCACATCCCTTACCGCTGCTCTAGCTGCCATCGTCCCAAAGGTGATAATCTGAGCTACATTTTCCTTCCCATATTTTGCCTTCACATAATCAATGACCTCACCTCTTCTCTCATCCTGAATATCTATGTCAATATCAGGCATGGCGGTTCTTTCCGGATTCAAAAAGCGCTCAAAGAAAAGTCCATATTTAAGAGGATCAATATTGGTTATTCCCAGGAGATAGGCAACCAGGCTTCCGGTTACCGAGCCTCTGCCCGGACCTACTAGAATTTTCTTCTCCTTGGCATAGCGAATAAAATCCCAGACGATGAGAAAGTAGCCTGCGTATCCCATCCGACCAATTATGTCGAGCTCTGCTTCCAATCTCTTGAGCACCGTGGAGGAGACAGTGTCATAACGATTAGATATTCCTTCCTGACAGAGTTTTTTCAAATAGCTATTTAAATCATAGCCGGAAGGGATTTGATAGTGAGGAAGATGTGTTTTCCCTAAATCCAGCTCAAGATTACACTTTTCAGACACGGTCCTGGTGTTGGAGATGGCCTCAGGGAGATCAGAGAAAATTTTTCCCATCTCCTCAGAAGAACGAAAGTAAAACTCCGAAGAAGAGAACTTCATGCGATCGGTGTCCTTCAGCGTCTTGCCGGTTTGAATGCAAAGAAGAACATCCTGAGCCCTGGCATCTTTTCGGTAAAGATAATGCACATCATTGGTAGCAACGAGAGGGATGGAAAGCTCACGCGAGAGTTGAACGAGAGCCTGGTTGACCTTTTTTTGCTCCTCCAAGCCCGTGTCCTGAACTTCCAGGTAGAAATCATCCTTAAAAAGATCCAGATAGAAAAGACAAACCTCTTTTGCCCTATCAAACCTGCCTTGCTGAAGCAAAGAGGGGATCTCCCCCTTCATGCAGCCGGAAAGAACTACCAATCCTTGTCTCTTTCGGGAAAGGATTTCTTTATCAAGGCGAGGGTGGTAATAAAAACCTTCCAAAAAGCCAACTGTTACTAACTCCATGAGATTATGATAGCCTCTTTTATCCTTAGCCAGCACAGTTAAATGATAGGAGGAAGTCTCTCCCTTTGTTTTCCTTTTTTTGAATCGGGATATGGGAGCCAGGTAGATCTCGCAGCCCAGGATAGGCTTTATTCCTCTTTTGTTGGTAATCTGATAGAACTCCACCGCTCCAAATAGATTACCGTGATCGGTGAGAGCTAAGGCAGGCATATCGAATTTATAGGCCTCATTAACCAGTTCAGAAATGGAAGAAGCTCCATCTAGAAGGCTGTACTCGCTGTGAGTGTGAAGGTGGACAAATTCACTCATACGGGTTTCCCCCACCTAACCCTGCTTTTAAGGTATCGTAATAGTTTATTTTTTCTGAAATTTTGCTCTTTTTCGCCATTAGTAAGCATTCAGCGGTTAGCCATCAGTATTGGGTAAGTTGCTGAAAGCTAAACACTTTTGAATATGTAATGTTATAGAAAGTCTTACCCATTATATTGTATCTTATACGATGATTCAGTCCTTGTCAATTTGAG
>JBHIEA010000154.1:0-4777 GCA_046760365.1 bacterium | reverse complement strand
GTAAATAGTTCCATGGCCCCCATTATAGAGTGGCCTCCCGTACCAAATGCCCATACTACCTCATCATTCATTATTTTCTCACTGATGAGATCTGCAGCTTTTTTTATATTTGCCATCTCCTTTTCTTTGATCTCCCGAAGAATTCCCGCTATTGCATCATAATACGTCTCTGTGGGGTTCACTTTGGTTTGCCTCCTTTTCTTCCTCTATCATTTGTTTCTGCAAATGCAACCTTTATCATTCACATTCCTTTCTTGCCCCTCTATTTTTGATATTCTGAAACCTTCTCCTGCGATGAGATTTGCCAAAAATCTAACATTTTTCGAATGGCTATCGTCACCTCCTTTACATCGATTTCCATCTAGTATGCTAAAAAACTGAAGGCAATTTATCTACCTGCCATGTTTTTATACAGCTTCGAGTAAAAATGATCTCCGCTCTTTGCAGGGGTTTTTGAATTGCCTCTTTTACTAAAGTGCTACTAATCATTTCTTCTTTAAATTATTTTCTCACCCCAAACCCATTTTTTTGTCACCTAATCTCCTGAAGACTGACCTGTTCCTTCATTAAAATCATTTCCTGTATACTACCGTTCCTCCAACTATTGTCATAGTGACATTTAGATCCTCATCAAGGGTAACCATATTGGCATCCTTCCCTTCAGTTAAGCTCCCCTTTTTCTCATCCACCCCTATCACCTTAGCCGGGTTTATAGTTGCCATCTTAACCGCATCTTGGATTGAGAGCCCCACCAATCTAACCATATTCCTTACACATCTATCCATGGTAGCTACACTACCCGCAAAAGAATCACGGCTCAAAAGTTTAGCTACATAATTCTCCTTTTCCTCGGTAACCTCAAATTCCTCTGCCACATTAGCCTCAACAACAGCATCTAATCCTCCAACAGGGTATTTTCCCGGTCCTAGTCCGGTAGCACTCATAGCGTCCGTTATAAGTGATACCTTATCAAGACCCTTCGCTTTTATTATCAGCTTCATAAGGCTAGGAGGCAAATGGTGTCCATCGGCAATTATCTCTGTAGTTAGCTCGTTTAGTAAAAGGGTTGACTCTATGACCCCAGAGATCCTGTAGGCATTAATTCTCTTTAACCCTGACATTCCTGAATACATATGTGTTACGTGAGTATATCCTGCCTCAAGAGCAGCCAGGACATCCTGATAGGTTGCGTTGGTGTGGGCAATGGAGGCGACGATTCCACGTTTTTTTAGCTCTTGTCCTAATTTCAATCCTCCCTCTAGCTCAGGGGCTGCGGAGATCCTGAGGATACAGTCATACTTATCCAAAAGTTCTAGATACTCCTCCGGCTTTGGGTTTTTTAAGTAGTCCGGATTTTGTGCTCCTCTTTGCTCCATAGAAAAATAAGGCCCTTCTATATGAGCACCTAAGATCTGCGCTCCAGGCAACCTTCTTTTCATAATCAGTTCTATAACCTTAACTGCTTTTATTGTATCATCCATGGGAGCAGATGTGGTGGTAGGAACGATGGAGGTTGTGCCTCCTCTAGCATGGGCCACTGATATTTTCTCCATAGCCTCATCTGTTGCATCCATAGTATCCGCCCCACCTCCACCATGAAGGTGAATGTCAATGAATCCGGGAGCCAAATACTTACCGGTAACATCTATTACCTTTACATTTTTGGGAATCTTAATTTCATCCACAGTGCCAACACTGGAAATCTTGCCCTCGTCAACTATTAATACACCATTATCTATAACCCTAAGAGGGGTGATTACCCTTGCGTTTTTAAATATCAGAGTCTTTTTCTCAGGCATACTTCACCTTTTTAGCCATTAAATTATAACTTTCAAGCAGTTTAGCCGAATTCTTATCCAAAAACAGAAAGGCATTTTTATGCTTTCTCAATATGGAAGCAGGATGATAGGGAGAGATCTCACCTTCAAGGCAATCCTTAACTGCTTGCGCCTTGCGGCTATCGGGAACAGTACAGATTATGTTCTTTGATTTCATAATTTGTTTGATGGACATTGAAATTGCTCTGCGAGGCACCTCATCAAGATTTTTGAACCATCCTTCACCAAGCTGCTGTCTTCTACAGGCTTCGTCCAGCTCAACAACAATATAGGGTTTTTTAGTATCAAAGTCCGCCGGAGGATCATTAAAAGCTAAATGCCCATTTTCCCCAATCCCTACAAAAGAAACATCAATCTCTTTTTTACTAATAATTTTATTTAAACGGTCACATTCTAGCTCTGGGTCTTTAGTGTCTCCATTAATTAAATAGACGATACCGGGATACACTTTATCAATCACTCTCTCCTTCAAATATTTCCTGAAACTTGCAGGATGACTTTCAGGAATACCTATGTACTCATCTAAATGAAACATTATCGTCTTGGACCAATGAACCGAGGTTATGCCTGTAAGGACTTCCAAGAAATCAAATTGTGACGCACCGGTAGCTGTTACAAAAACCGCTTCATTTTTTTCTCTTATTGCCTCTTTCAAAATCCCTGCTGCTCTCTCTGCAGCAGCTTGTCCCATTTCTTTTTTTGTTTCAAATATTCTTATTTCCATTTAATTATCCTTTAATATACACTTTTTGCTATTCTTTGCTTTACATTGTTTAAATGATTCCTTACAGCTTTTCTTATTTCTTTTTTGTCTTTTTTTTCAAAAGCCTGTGCGATCTTCAAATGTTCTTTCCCTGTCATATGGAGTTCCTCCAAAGCTTTTTTCTCATCTTCATACAATAGCATTTGTACGATTAAATGAGAATGTAAATTTTGATAAACTCGACATAGTTGCTTACTTCCTGATGCCTCTATGATGAGAAAATGAAATGCTCTGTCTATTTCATTATTGGCGGCGAAATCCCCCGCTTTAAGAGTTTCTCTGAAAAGACGTAGATTATTCTTCATTTTTGTTATTAGATCTTCATAGATCTCTGAAATCTTTTGGATAGCTAAGGTTTCCAAAACCATTCTTATTTCTAGAATTTCCCGAACATCCTGTTTTGAGAAACTAGCCGCATATATGCCCAGCCGAGGCTTTATATTTACTAAATTCATCCCTGCTAATTTGTATAAAGCCTCTCTTATGGGGGTTTGACTAATGTTAAATTCCTTGCTTAATTTATCTACATATATTCTCTGATTAGGTTTCCACTCCCTCCTTATAATCTTATTCTGCAAAGCTAACAACACTTTATCCGCGGTATTTTGATGATTAAATGAAAGTTTTTCCATTTTCTATTAGTGGTGATGTTTTGATCTTTGTTGAGAGCAATTTTGTAGGTAGTGCGTTATGGTGTTTGTTTGTATTATATACTATATTATATCATATATAATCTATAAGTCAACCGACCCTCCTTCAAACCAACTCCCCAGTCTTTGGCGGACAAACGATATCCGTCGCTTTCTACAAAAGAGTTTAGGCTATTTTCCCAAACATATCTCACAGCTGTGGTGCTGATCCTTTCAGTTATTTTACCACCAAATTTTGAGCAGCTACCAGGTTTTTCATGTGCCTGTGATTGACAGCTTATGAACC
This sequence comes from bacterium, assembly GCA_046760365.1. Lineage (GTDB taxonomy): Bacteria > Aerophobota > Aerophobia > Aerophobales > AE-B3A > AE-B3B. Next base: position 1,240 of record JBHIEA010000154.1, on the reverse strand, counting down.
TATGGTAAAATTGGTTTTAAAATAAATTTAATTCAGTCAAAAGAGGGAGGGAGTCCATGCGTATAGGTATTCTTACCGGAGGGGGAGACTGTCCGGGACTGAATGCAACCATCAGAGGTATAGTTACTCAAGGGATAAAAGAAGGTTACGAGGTAATAGGCTTCCTCGATGGATGGTTGGGGGTTCTAGAAAACAGGTGGGAGAGTTTAACCGAAGAGAAGGTAGAAGATATTCATCGCGAAGGAGGAACCATCCTTCATACCTCCCGCACCAATCCCTTCAAGGAGGAAAGAGGTCTTGAAAGAATAAAGGACACTCTGAAAAAGGCAGAAGTTGAGGTTCTGGTAGCTATTGGAGGAGATGATACTCTGGGCGTTGCTGAAAAACTATATAAAAAGGGTTTCAACGCTGTAGGGGTGCCCAAAACCATTGACAATGATCTTTCTTCCACTGATTATAGCTTTGGTTTCGATACCGCTATTAACATTGCAGTGGAAGCTATGGATAGACTTCACACTACTGCTAAGAGTCACCATCGAGTTCTAGTGATAGAGATAATGGGACGCCATGCTGGGTGGATCACCTTAGAAGCGGGAATTGGAGGAGGGGCCCACATCATTTTGATCCCCGAGGTTCCCTTTGATATCGAGCGCGTCTGCCAGACTTTGATTAAGCGTAAAAATGAGGGGAAAAGTTATAGTGTTGTTGCCGTAGCTGAGGGGGCCAAGGCAGTCAAGGGAAGTAAATTCCTCTCCCGTGAGGTGATAAAAGAGGAAAAAACCGATGCTTTTGGCAATATCCTTCTGGGAGGAATTGCCAGGGTGCTGGAGAAGGAGATTGGCAAAAGAACAGGGCTAGAGACCAGGTCAGTAACTTTAGGACACCTGCAAAGAGGGGGAAGGCCATCCGCATTTGATAGGTTCCTCGCTACTCGCTTTGGCATCAAAGCCATAGAACTGGTAAAAGCGCGAAAATTCGGTCAAATGGCGGCTCTTCGGGGGACTGAGATCATCTCGGTTCCTTTGAAGGAGGCGGTGGGAAAGACAAAGTCTGTTCCTGCAGAGCTTTACCAAGAAACAGCGAGACTTTTCTGGGGTAGATAAGCCACAAATTTTGCTACATTTTTACAAGATAATCGGTCTGGTAAGAAATAAAGCTAGAGCTCTATCCCTCTCCTTGCTCTTATTCCCTCGTTGTGAGGATGTTTGACTTTTTTTACTTCACTCACTAGATGAGCTAC
>JBHIEA010000153.1:0-4798 GCA_046760365.1 bacterium | reverse complement strand
ACATAAAGTAGTGGTAACTCTGGGGGTGATCCGGGGAAAGTCCACAGTACTCATCTAGATTGAAGCTTTTCACCTTGGAGAAGTCAAGTCCTTTTTCTTTGTGAGCCTTGATAAGCTCCTTATACATTCCCACCGGGGTACTGCCAGTGGCCAGACCTAAAACTAGATCAGGCTTTCGGCGAAGCCTATCCGAGACAATCTTGGCCGCCTTCCTGCTCATCTCCTCGTAATCCTTGACGATGATTACCCTCATTTTCCCTCCTTTTTAAAACCTCATGAGGAATTCTTAATTTACTTTCATATTTAACACTCGTATAGCTGTCTCACCAAATACCTTTTTTTGAGTGGCTTTGTTTACCTTCAAAGTCTCAAGTACTCGTCGGTAATTAGCCATTACCGTTTTAATCTGACTAAAATGGACATCTGAGCCAAAAACAATTTTGTCCCAGGCGCCCTTCCACCAGAGGTAATTTCGAAAAAAATCGGGAGTTTTTCTTACCCAGCCAGAAATCGATCCGGTGATATCAAAATAAACATTAGGATTAAATCTGAGTACATCCGCCGCTTCTCTAAACCAGGGACCACCAAGATGAGCGCCAATCAAGGTAAGATCAGGAAAGGCTCTGGCAATGGTATCCAGATAAATAGGACGCATCCTCTCAGAAGAAATATCATAAAGTTTATCTTTATTTGTCCGCTTAACCATTCCCGTATGAAAGAGAATGGACATCCTGTGTTTCTCGGCTCGCGCATAATAAGGGTAAAAATCCTTATCGTCGTAATTTTTGGTGGGATTAATCACTTTCAAGCCCCGAAATCCTGCCTGATAAATTTCATCGACCTTCTCTACTGAATCTTTTCCTAATCTTAGGTGGCCAAACCCCATTATAAGCTGAGGATATTTCAGAAAAGCTTGTTTTACTTCCTCGTTGCCCAGCTCATCATAAAGACTACCCAGTCCATTAAGACATATCTTACTCATCCCCAATTTCTTTGCCTCCCTAACCAGATTTTCCAGATATCCTTCTTCGTTCAAAAGATGACAATGGAGATCGACCATCATTCTTTTATTTCCTTTCTAGGTTCTTCGATCCAATCTATGATCGCGTTAAGTCATCTATAATAGTGATCGAAGAGGGGGGATGAGGATGGCTTGTTCCCCGGTCTCTTCTGTTCTCTGCCCGAGGTCGGGGGGGAATCTGATCGAGGGTGGCTAGAAGGGAAATAAGGCTGGTCTTCCTTGGCATAATAGACGTTTTTGTGACCGTAGAAATCGGACGTCCACTCGAAGGCAGGGATAGTTATAAACTTGCCCTGCTTGTCATGTTGCCTTAGGAGAGAATGTGAGATCAAGCTGAGGCTCGAAATCGAGCCAGGAAGAATGGGCAATTTAAGGGCTGCTTTTGCTGAAGTCCAATGACAGGGCCACTCTTCAAATGCGGTCGAACACCCAAAGCCGTAGATTAGAAAATCACTATCCGACTCGGGATCGCCAATTCTAATTCTAAATTCCCCTTTTTCTATCTCCCTATCCATCCTATCCTTTTATAGCTCCCCCAGCTAAGCCCTGGACCAATTGTTTTTCAATCAAAATAAACATAACTATCACCGGAATGATGGCCAAAAGAGATGCTGCCATCAGATACTGCCATTGGGTTTCCCAGCGCCCAACAAAATTATAAAGACCCAAGGTCAACGGTCTTTTTTCCATAGAATTTATCAGGGTTAAGGCGAACATAAATTCATTCCAGGAAGCAATAAAGGTATAAATGAGGGTGGTTACTACTCCAGGCATAGCAATGGGGAGAGTAATGTAGACTATGGTTTTTAAACGGCCGCAGCCATCAATGAGCGCAGCTTCCTCTATTTCCATGGGAATGGTACTGAAATATCCATTTAGCATCCAGATAGCAAAGGCCAGAGTAAATACGGCGTTGACAATGATGAGGGCAGAGAGAGTATCGTGCAGGCCGAGGCCAGCAATTATCTTAAACAGAGAAATCACCACGATAATGGGCGAAAACATTTGAACCACCAGGAACAAAAATAGTAGCGACTTTCGCCCAGTGAACCTCAACCGGGCCACGGCATAAGCAGCGGGTACACACAGAATCACATTGAGGGCGGTTGAGCCAGAAGCGACAATGAAGCTGTTGACAAAATACTGTGACAGTGGATATTTTTCCCAGACATGGGCAAAATTCTGCCACCATAATTGATGGGGTATCCAATGGGGCGGTGACACATAGACCTCTTCCAGGGGCTTAAAGGCAGTGGATAGCATTACAAAAAAGGGGAAAAGCAGCACTGCCAGTATAGCAGCGGTTAGACCATAAACTATAATTTTACCAGTATTTTCCGCCTTCATAGTTTATCTTTCTCCCTTAAAGTAAAACCAAGCATAGGTTAAACTTAGGACAAGAAGGATGGCGAAGGTAACTATAGCCATGGCCGCCGCAGGCCCGAATTTTAGAAATTTAAAACCATACTTGTAAATGAAGGTAATGAGAATATCGGTGGAATTCGCGGGTCCCCCTTTAGTCAGGATGTAAATGACGTTAAAGTCATTGAAAGTCCATAAGGCTGAAAGGAGAGTAGCGATAAGTATAACCGGCTTCAACAAAGGCAAGGTGATGTAATAAAACTTCTTCCCGAGGGTTGCCCCATCCACCTCTGCTGATTCATAGAGGTTTTGGGAGATACTTTGAAGACCAGCAAGAAAAACCAGGGCCATAAAGGGGATGCCGATCCAGATATCTACGTAGAGGTTGGCGCAAAAAGCAGGAAGAGGATAGCCCAGCCAATGGGGGGGATCCCTCCAGATACCGGTAGCTTTCAAGGTATAATTGAGAAGGCCAAAATCACTATTAAATGTCCATTGCCAGAGCATAGCACTTATAGGGACTGAAGATGCCCAGGGAATGATCACCAAGGTCCGAGCTAACTTCCTTCCCTTAAATTCAACATTCAGCAATAAAGCAATCACAAGCCCGGCCAGGGTCTTGGCTGAGACAGCAAGGACAGTCCAGATAACCGATCGAATAGTCACTTCCCAGAATTCCGGACTTTTGAACAAAGTTTCAAAGTTGCCCGTCCCGATAAATCGGACCAGGTTCCCAATGCTATTGGTTTTGTAGAAAGACATGAGGAAGACGTAGGCAATCGGGTAAAACATAAAAGCGACCAGAATAGCGGTAGCAGGGAGGAGAAAGAGGTAGGCCAGCATTGATTCTGTATGCCAGAAACTACTTTTTATCTTAGGATGGGAGGCTAAAAATCTAATCATAACTTAATTTTGGGCCAGGTGGCCAGGATTTGGAGAATCTTCAGACCACCTGGCCAAGCTGACTAAAGTCCTCTGAGACTGTCTATCTTAGCCGCAGCGTCATCCATTGCTTGCTGGGGAGTTTTCTGACCCAGGAAGGTCGCCTCAATTTCAGTCCAGATAATATCACTCACCTCAGGCCATTCCTTGATCAACGGCCACGGCTTGGCACCAGGCATGGAATCGACCATAACTTTATAGACCGGGGTCTGGAAATACTCCATTTTGCCAACCGACTTGGTTATCGGGGGAAAGCCCACGAGCTTGTCAAACTCAAACCTCCATTTGTCCTGGTAGAAGAACTCTAAGAACTTAGCCGCTGCTTCCTTGTTTTTCGAGGCTTTAAACATCATGATGGAGTCAGTAATGAAGAGAGCGTGTCGTGATTTCCCTTCGAAATAAGGAATCAATGCAGGAGCCCATTCAAAGGTAACCCCCCTTTGCTTAAGGAGAGATGCCGTGTACCCTCCGATTAATATGATGCCTAATTTGCCAGCAATGAATAGATCCTGCACATCTCCTCTCACCTTAGCCGTAACCCCTGGTTCTGTTACCTTGTACTTGTTTACCAAGTCGTTCATGAAGGTTAAGGCCCCTACCCCAGCTTCGTCATTAACCCGGCACTTTCCATAGCTTCCGTCAGGATTGATTTCAAAGAAATAACCATCATTTCCCAGGAGGTAATAAGCAAACTCGGTAAGCTCAATGTACTTTTTTCCGATCATTCCCACTGCATATAAATTTGGAGGATCATGAATTTTTTTGGCTATTTCTAACATTTGCTCAAAGGTTTCCGGGGGTCCAGGTATGCCGTGCTGCCTGAAGATGTCAGGCCGATAATACATGAACCTCGGGCCTATGGCGACTGGTAGACCATAGAGGACATTTTTGATTCTGGCCTCCATGGCTGCCGCCTCAATGTTATTCACCAGATCTTCACTCAAGTATTTTTCTATCGGCTCCACTACCCCCATATCGAGAAACTCAAGCAGCCAACGGGTTCCGATAACGGAAAGATCTGGGGGTTTACCTCCGGCAATTGAGGTTAGCAGTTTGTCGTGGAGGAGATTCCAGGGTGTGGAAACAATCTTTAGATCTACCCCTGGATTTGCTTTCTCGAAAGCTTTCTCCAGGCTATGTGCGTACTCTGGTGTCAATCCATCATATTCTGCCCAGAAGATACTCACAGATTTCTGGGCATTTACCCCACTCCCCAGAAATAGTATCAACACCGACACCATCCCCATTAAACCAATTTTCTTCATTTTCTCCCTCCTTCTTCAATTATCGGCACCAAAAACGTTCTTTTTACCTCATCTACCACCTCCTTCCGTTATTTATGACGTGATTTTTCACCTGTTACGTTGTTATAATTTATTATAAAAGGGATTCTGTGTCAAGTTCGTCGCTTCCAGAAAAACTTCGTACCACACTTGACTGGGAAAATAAATGTGCTAGATTAAATTAGACTTT
>JBHIEA010000152.1:0-4820 GCA_046760365.1 bacterium | reverse complement strand
TAGAACCACCAAAGGCGAAGATAAGTTATGTCCGGGTATCTACGGGCCCAGGAATAGAAAAAAAAGCCAAGGCCAAAATAGAAGAGGCTTATGAGAGACTGACGAGGGGCGATGATTTTGCCACGGTGGCCAGAGAATACTCCGAAGATGACTGGACCGCCTCCCGGGGAGGTGAGCTGAATGACTACGTCTACGAGGGTGTAAACCCTGCTGAAGAGTTAATGATGCATCCTTTTCACCAAAAAGTTTTCTCCTTGAGGCGTGGTGAAGTCAGTGCACCCTTTGAGTTTAGAGGTAGTTATTACATCGTTAAGTTAAGAGAAAAAAAGGGAAAGAGACAGCGGCCCTTTGAGGAGGTAGAAGATTCTATTAAGACCATTCTGCTACGTGAGAAGCGGCAAGAACTACTGGAGGAGATAAAAAGGAAGCTGCTCGAGGAATCAAAATTAGTGGTCAATGACTATAGGCTGGAGGCCCTGGTAAGTGAATATAAAGAGAGAGGGGCCTCTCTACATCAAAAGTGAGGAAAATGGCTGAGGAGGATCTATTTCGAAAAAGGAATGCTTTAATTATTGTGATGATGATTAACGTAGCCTTAATCATTTTGATCTTCAGTCTGGCTGCGGTATCGGGAAGTATGGCCCTTATAGCTGCCGGCTGGATGAGCGTGGAAAATCTTTTTCTTACCTTTGGGGTTTTCCTGGGGGTCGTTATGTCAGGGAAGAAAGAAGGATTTTCTAAAAGAATCGCACTAATGGAAAACCTATTAGCCCTTCTCATATCGACCTTCATCTTTTATATAGCCATCAGGATGTTTGTGAAAGTATTAAGTGGTCCCTCGGCTATGATTAGTCACATCCCAGCAACAGTAGCCGGAGTGTTTGCCGGAGCTAGCATGTGTTACTTTATGGCTCGCTACAAAATCTACATTGGGAAAAGTTGTTCTTCCCCCAGTATAGAAGCAGCCGGCTATCATTGTAGAACCCACGTCTTTATGTGGCTGGCGGTAGCTGTCGGACTAATCGGCTATATGGTTGGTCTAACCACCTTAAATAGATTGGCAGTGGTCCTGGTCCTTACGATCGTAATCTCCACCGGGTGGATGATATTCTCCCGGAGCTATAAATCTTTAACTTCTGGACTTCCCACCGAGCATATCTGTCACCTGGAGCGCAGCTACAAACAGATAGTGGGATTGGGAGCAGTAGTTCTCTTACTCTATTTTGCTTCCGGATTCTATATCGTTTCTTGGGATCAACAGGGGGTGATAAGGAGATTTGGGGCGTGGGTAGGAAAAAAAGGGGCCGCCCAGGCTTTACTTTATCATAGGGTCAGGCCTGGCCTAGGTTACCATCTACCCTGGCCTATTGAAAGTATAGAGAAGGTAAAGGTGGATGAGGTAAAAAGGCTGGAGACAGAGATTCTTTTACTTTTAACCGGGGACGAAAATCTGGTCAGAGTCAATGTCGGGACTCATTATCAAATTAAAGATGCTGCTAGCTATATCTTTAATATTACGCAAATTAAAGAACTGATTAAGTACAACCTGGAGACGGCTATTAGAAAGATCGTGGGATTAAAGGGGGTTGATTACCTTCTTACCGTGGGAAAGATAGAAATTGAAGGTGAAGTAAAACAATGGCTGCAATCCCTCTTGGATCGAGACCGGTCCGGCGTGCAGGTGTTAAGTGTCCAGGTATTGCTTTTAGATCCTCCGGAAGAGGTAGCGGATGCCTTTCGAGATGTGGCCAGTGCTAAAGAAGACATGGTGGCTTACATCAACGAGGCTGAGGCCTATCGTAACCAAGTGGTACCGGAGGCGATAGGAAAGGCCACGGCTATGATAAGGAGAGCGGAGGGCTATAGAATAGAGAAAGTGAACAATGCCCGAGGGGAGTCGAAGAGATATCTCCATCAGCTCAAGGAATACAGCAAAGCAAGGGAGATAACTGACCTGAGGCTCTATATCGAGACCATGGAAAGAATCTTGCCTGGAGTAGAAAAAGTAGTGGTAGCTCCGGAGATTGAACAGGAGACCACTGATTTGTGGCTTTTTGATAAGAACTTAAAGGGTAAGATAGTAGGGTTAGAATAAAGAAAATTAAGGGTAAGGTTGCTCCAGAAGAGGAGGGATACATGAAAAAGAAGAGTGTGTTCAAAAGAGTCTTAACCTGGTCTATCTTGGTGGTGGCCATCTTGGTGGCGGGTAATATGATCCTCTATACCGTGGATGAAACTGAGTATGTAGTGGTTACCAGGTTTGGAAACCCGGTGAGGGCCAATCTTAGACCAGGATTAAAGATAAAATGGCCCGAGCCCATTGAGAATATCTATCGTTACGATAATCGGCTGCTTACCTATCCTATGGGCGAGATAGAGTTTCTCCCTCGGGACAAGAAAAATATTATGGTGGATACCTATGTTGTCTGGCGAATCGTAGAGCCCATACAATTCTTAAAAACAGTAAAAAACAAACTAGGAGCCGAGGAAAGACTGAGGGACATCGTTTCTTCTGATCTAGGGATAGCCATTGGTCGCTATGATTTAGCCAGTTTGATAGCAGTAGAGAAGCACAGAATAAAATTGGGCGAGATGTTGAAGGGGATTACTCAGGCCACGGATAGTAAGGTAGGGGATTATGGAATGAAGGTAGACGATATCCGCATAAAGGTCTTAAATTTTCCTCTCAAGAATCTACCCAGTGTTTACCGGAGAATGCGGGCCGAAAGAGAACGAATTGCTCGTAAATATCGCTCCCAGGGCAGTGGTGAAGCCGAGCGGATTCGGGCCGAGGCGGACAAAGAGGTGGAAAAGATAATCTCTGAAGCTTATGAAGCCGCTCAAAGGATAAGAGGAGAGGGGGATGCCGAAGCCATTAGGATATATGCCGATGCTTACAAACAGGATCCTCGATTTTATGAACTGATAAGAACTCTGGAGGCCTATGTGAAATTGATCGACAAGCAGACCACGGTGGTCTTACCTGCCGATGCCGAACTTTTAAAGTTTTTGAATTCTCCAGGTTCCCGGCTTTCTTCCGGGAAAAAATAGGGGACATCCATGATTAATAGGCAATTCCCGAAAGTTTTAGAAGACATTAAACTTGCTCTTCCTCGTATTGGGGTCAGATCTACCCTATCAATTGGCGTGATTGGTGTGTTGGTACTGTATCTTCTCAGTGGTATATATGTGGTAAATCCAGGCGAGGAGGCAGTGATCAGGAGATTCGGCAAATACACCGGAGAAAGAATCGGGGAAGGAATTCATTATCGCCTACCCTGGCCGATTGACCGGATAGACAAGGTCAACATTCAGGAGATCAGGAGACATAGCTTGGGGATGGTATTCCCAGCCCATCCTGAGAGCATATGTCCGCCTGAAGCAGCGGAGGTGTTAACCGGGGATGAGAACATAGTAGACGCAAAACTGATGATCCAGTATAGAGTAAAGGATCCAGCGAAATATCTCTTTAACCTCAGATACGAAGATCCACATCGTTCCGTCCATCGCTTCATCAAAGACACTGCCAGAGCGGCAATAGTAAGTCTAATCGGCAATATGACTGTGGATGAGGCCTTAACTATCGGTAAATCTTTACTTCAGAGAATGATACAAACCGAGGCCCAAAAACTTCTAGATCGGTATCATACCGGCCTCCAGATAGTTACCGTCAACCTGGAAACAGTCTATCCTCCCGAGGAAGTAGCCGATGCTTTCCGGGATGTGGTCAGTGCCAAAGAGGAACGAGAGGAAAAAATTAACCAAGCGGGGGCGTATAGAAATACGGTAATTCCGGACGCTGAAGGAAGAGCCTATCGGTTACTGGAAGACGCCAAGGCCTACAACATTAAGGTAATAAATGAAGCTAAAGGGGATGCGGAAAATTTTATCTCCCAGTTAAAAGAGTACCAGAAAGATGTAGAGAGATACTCCCGAGAGGTGACTGATTATCGATTGTACATAGAAACGATGGAGAAGGTTTTGCCTCGAGTGAAATTTTATATCGTAGATACAAAAAATGAAGGCCAGAAGGTAAACTTAAGATTTCTTAAACAACAGGATTAGGAGAAGGAAATGTTAGATATACTGCAAGTAGTGACGATAATTGCCATTGTTATCTTTCTAATTTTTGCAGTCATCCTTTTGATTAGAATTTCTCACCTCATGGGCAGGCTTTCAGAAAAGATTAAGGGAGAATCCCTCGCCAAGAAAGAAAAGGGGGTGAAATAGATGCAGTACATCGCTAATATCCTGGAAAGCATAGGCACTTTTCTGGTCGCTATTGGGGCGTTGATTGTTTTGTGGCGGATTGCCGTCCTCATAGACATAATAGGGGCCTGGATTAAGGGAAGCAAAGGACTTGTTGGTTCCGAGGAAAAAGAAAAGTAAAACAAAATTTTTTCCCTAAAGCATCGAGTAGCTGTTGATTCTGCAGGAAAGGTAAAGCCAGGAATGGTCTCAGAGAGGGAGCGGGGTGATCAAAACCTGCTCCCTCATTGTATTAATCAGCTTTCGCTAAATCAAGAGTAATTACTCTTGATTAAAGAAAGGGAAACAATGGAGGACGAGAAAACAAAAGGGGTAGTTCTTAATTCAGAAAGCCTATTTCCTCTCCTGGGGTCTGTTTTTATTGTCTCGTTATCGGTCCTTATGTTTGAGGTAACTCTGACTCGGGTGTTTTCCGTAACTTTAGCTTATCATTTTGTTTTTGTCATAGTCTCCCTGGCTGTGCTTGGTTTAGGCTTGGGAGGAGGGCTCATTCACAGAATAAAGCTAAAGATAGCTGGAGAAAGAAAGATTTTCAAGGCTCTCTTTTTCCT
>JBHIEA010000151.1:0-4822 GCA_046760365.1 bacterium | reverse complement strand
CATGTATCATGAAGGCCCCCAGCGGACAAATCTACCGGGCCACAGTATACAGGTAGAAGTAGAACTCATGCCGTAGCCATTGAAAAACACCGAGGGAAGGGCGGCTCCGAAAATTTTCCAGAAACTGGAGCCCTTAGGTCAACACAAAGAACTCCAGGGCAGACCAAAGATCAAAGCATGGCCCACAGAGTTAAGCTCTTATCGAAAGAGATTCTTAAGGAATGTAAGCCCTTCCCTGGCCAGCGTATCCTGATCGACCTCAAGTTTTCGCCAGATGGAGGCGGCTTTTGCAATTTCTTTAACCCCTGGAGTGAAGGATTCTATAACCATGTAACGGTCATAACCAATATCCTTAATCGCTGCGGCTACTTCCTGCCAGGGAATGTGACCCGAGCCCGGCGTGCCTCGGTCATTTTCGGAGGCATGAAAGTGATAAAGATACCTTCCGGCATTTCTTATCGCCTGCCCCAAACTTTTCTCCTCTATATTCATATGAAAGGTGTCAAGAAGGACCTTTAAGCTGGAGCTGTTAACCTCTTCCATCAAACGAACCGCATCGTGAGCCAGATTAATAAAATCAGTTTCAAAGCGATTGAGAGGCTCCACCGCTATTACCACTCCTCTTTTCTGAGCGAAATGAGATAACCCCCGTAGACTTTCCACGCAGAGATTCCATTCTTTTCTTTTCTGCTCTTCTTTAATTAGACGAGTTTTTCCTACCGCAGAGTATACTGGTCCAGCGAATAAATGTGAGCGTAACTCAGAGCAAGCACTAATACAGTCGGTTATGTATTTTTTCGCATTTTCCCGTATTGAAGGATCCTGGCTAATTAGATCCCGGGTGGGGCCAAAAGCCCCACACATGGTACACTCAAGCCCAGTAGAGTCAAGAGCCTTCTTAATCTTTTTGAGATCTATCAGGGAAAGGTCCTCCAGGGCTATCTCCACCTCATCAAAGCCTAAATCTTTCACCTTATAGATAATATCAATATCTTTGCTGGTGAAAGGTGAAACCCAGATAAAGGTGTTGGCACCAAACTTCATTTATTCTCCTCCTTCATTTTCTTCTCCTAAATCGATCCCCCAAATCTTTCCTGTCTTTTCTCTCAGGATGATTTCCCTTGAGAAAGGTAAAAGTTTTTCGAGCCCCTCCTCTAAAGATGCCAGGCTATCCTCATGCTCAACAGGCGAAACATCATCTCAGCAATTGTTCGTTGAGTAACAGACCCCTTTCCCATGATTTTCTCATTGTTACCGTTATGGTAAGGATAAATATTAAAGATTTGTCAAGCTCATGACCCCTGGACTTTGATCGGGAGTTTCCCCAAATTCTATCTAAAATCTTAAGCTTTGTCACGTAAAAAGCCCTTTACCACCTTATCATTTTCTCAATCTTTCTTAAATTCAGCATCTTGGAAAAGACCATATGAAATCTTGGGGAATTTCCAGTCACATACATTAATTGACAGGTTGGAGCAGAGTTATACAATATAGGGAGCCTGCACCAGGAGTATTGAATTAATTCTTCAGTGTGAGTGGTGACCAAAACTAGGATCTCTTAGACTGGCGGGTGTTTTATATGCCTTACTTGGATGAGTTCAAGAAAGAAAGGGGTAAAGAATGGAGGATAAGGTTTTAAGAGAACTTGCTATTTACTTTATTACTCAAAGACGGAAAGGAAGATATATAAAAATTGTATAGAGTCTATAAGTGGATAGGCAAAAAGCAATTTATCGAATAATAGATGTCAATCTTGACCGGGCAAGCGAAGGTTTGAGAGTAATAGAGGACGCAGTTCGATTTGGCTTGGACGATTACCCTCTTACCCGAAAGGTGCGGCAGTTGCGTCACTTTTTAATAAAGGTAGCTGAAGAGATTCCTCACTTTAAATGGAGCGAGAGGCTCAGCTACCGGGATGTGGAAAAAGACGTAGGAACAGCCCTAACGGAGAAAGAAAAAAGAGAAGGGTTTGAGAATCTGGTGAAAGCTAACTTTGGAAGAGTCCAAGAGGCTGAAAGGAGTCTGGAGGAGTTTGTTAAGCTGATTTCTTCAGAATTGGGGCCAAGATTTAAGAGGCTTCGTTTCCAAACCTATTCTCTGGAAAAAAAGGTAGCTATGAGACTAGAAAAAAGATATGATTTCAGCCTCTACGTGATCACCGACTCCAGTCTAATCAAAGAGGAGGAGTTTGAAGAAAAATTAAAAGAGGTGGTATCAAATGGAGCCAGTGCCATTCAGTTAAGAGAAAAGACCCTATCTTTATCCGCCTTTTTTGAAAAAGCCCTTTTTGTAAGAGAAATAATTCCTGAGGATGTCCTTTTTGTCGTAAACGATAGGGTAGATATTGCCCTAGCCTCAGGAGCAGATGGAGTGCATTTAGGACAGGAAGATCTGCCCATCTTGGCGGCTCGCAAGGTCTTAGGACCCCATAAAATCATTGGTGCATCCACCCATTCGGTGGAGCAGGCCCAGCAGGCAGAAAGAGAAGGTGTCGATTACGTAGCCATAGGCCCTGTTTTTTCCACCACTACGAAACCGGGTGTTGGAGCTGCTAAGGGGATAGGAATAATAGGTAAGGTGAAAGAAAAAGTGGATATTCCCGTAATAGCAATAGGAGGGGTAAATTCGGACAACGTGGAGAAAGCTCTAAAAGCAGGAGCAGACGGAGTGGCAGTTATAAGTGCTGTATTTAAGGAGGCTGACACTGGTGTAGCTACCAGGAGACTTTCCGAAAAGATCAGGGCTATGAAAAAAGAGAAATAAATTGGCCATCGCCTTATCTATAGTGACAGAAGACTGCGAAGAAACCCAAAAATTGGGGGAAGAACTGGGCCGATCTCTTCCTCCCGGCTCAGTGGTAGCTCTAACCGGAGAGTTAGGAAGTGGAAAGACTACCTTAATTCAAGGAATAGGTAAGGGCCTAGGGATCGAGTCTTTGATTAAAAGCCCTTCCTTTGTTATCATTCACGAATATGCCGGACCTGTCCCCTTATATCATTTTGACCTTTACCGAATAACTCACCAGAAAGAAATTATTTCCCTGGGCTACCAGGACTATTTTTACCAGAAAAAGGGCATTGTTGTAATAGAATGGGCCGAAAAGATAGAGAATGTTTTACCTACAGAATATCTTAAGATTGAGCTAGAAATAATGGATTTATCTAAAAGGAGAATCGCTTTACAAGCCTACGGTTCTTTCTATAGGAAAGTAGTAGAGAAGATGAAAAAAGGGGGTTACTTTGCTTCTTCTGGGTATAGATACCTCGACAAAAAAGGGGATTTTGTGCCTGGGAACCAGAGAAAAAATCCTGGCTAGAAAAACGATATCCTCCGGCCTCTGCTCCAGAGAGCTTATTTCTGCTCTGGATACGTTAATGAAGAGCCAAAAAATAAAAAAAGAGGATCTTGAAGCTGTGGTGGCGAGTTTGGGTCCGGGCTCTTTCACAGGCCTGAGAGTTGGATTGAGTCTAGCTAAGTCTTTGGCTTTTGTGCTGAGGATTCCTTTGGTAGGGATTGCTACTCTGGATAGCTGGGTTTTCTATCTCCGGCATGAAGGAGTTTTTTGTGCGCTTCGCAGAGCCTATAGGGGAAGGTTCTACGTAGGATTTTATCAGAAAGACCAAGGTAAAATAGAAAAGATAGATAAATGTCGATTTCTTTCCCTCGACGGTATTCAACAATCTTTAAGGAAATTTTTTCCTCAGAAGGTAACTTTTCTTATCCCTGCGGAAGAAAGAGAAATCACCGCAGAACTAAAGAAAATAAAGAATACCTCATTTCTACTTTTGGACGAAATATTCCTCATCAAAGCACTCATTGCCCTGGGAGCGGAAAGACTCAAGACCAGAAAAACCGACAGTGTATTGAGCTTAAGCCCTCTTTATGTTTCACCACCGGAGGTGAGGATTGGACGAGGAAATAAAGATTCGCGCCATGAGGAAAGAGGATATCCTGGAAGTTAGCGAGATCGAGAAGCTTTCCTTTCCCAGCCCTTGGTCTTCAAATATATTTTTCTCGGAACTTGAGAAAGAAAGTTTTGCCTTTTACCATGTTATGGAATACAGGGATCGGCTGGTAGGATACGGGGGATATTGGAGAATAAAGAATGAGGCTCACCTGGTTACATTTGCTATCCATCCAACTTTCCGAAGGATGGGTCTGGGAGCAAAATTATTAGAGCATATCCTTAGCGACATTCAAGACAAATCACTGGATACAATTACCTTGGAAGTCCGCCATTCCAATCTGGCTGCCCAAAGGTTCTATGAAAGATTCGACTTTAAGAAGATAGCCGTCCGTCCCCACTATTATTCGGATACCGACGAGGACGCTATTGTTTATTGGAAGAAGCTATAAGTTTTGATTGGATGCTATAACATATTGAAGCTGCCCCCATGAGTTTAACCAGGTCTCCCGGCAAAAAGGGAATTAATCCCAGGCAAAGACTCTGCCCTATTCCTATTCTCAGTACCCAAGCTAACCATAGGGTTCCTGAAAAAAGGATAATGGCTTCTCCTACTCCCATAATCAACATTAGGGACCAGAGACTGGCTTTTCCCCTTTCTGCCATCCTTCCCACCAGATGAGCAGCTAACACAAAACCAATGAGATAACCCCCAGTGGGGCCAACCAAGCGAGAAAGTCCCCCACTAACCCCGGCAAAAATAGGAAGGCCCAGTGATCCTAAGCCCAGGTACAAAATCTGCGATAAAGCTCCTAACCTTCTACCCAAAACGGCTCCCCCTAAAAGAACAAAGAAGGTCTGTAGAGTTATGGGAACAGGAGTAAAGGGAAGAGGGATCCATACAAAGGCGCCCAGAGC
>JBHIEA010000150.1:0-4841 GCA_046760365.1 bacterium | reverse complement strand
TGGATGGAACCCCCAAAGGGTTTAATACTACTTCCACTGGAGTCCCATCAGGAAGGTAGGGCATGTCTTCCTCAGGAAGCACCTTAGCAATAACTCCTTTGTTCCCATGGCGACCAGAAATTTTATCCCCTACTCCGATCTTGCGCCTGATAGCTACATATACCTTAACCCTCTTTTTCACATCGGGTGGCAGATCATCCTTGTTTTCTTGCGAGAATACCCTCACCGCAATCACCTTACCATTAATGCCATGAGGAATCCTCAGAGAGTTATCTTTGACCTTCTGCGCTTTCTCCCCGAAGATGCTCCTAAGAAGTCTTTCTTCAGGAGTCAACTTTATCTCCACCTGAGGGGTGACTTTGCCCACCAGTATATCCCCTGACTCAACTTCCGCTCCTATTCTAATTATCCCCTCGGCGTCTAGATCCTTCAAGGATGACTCATCTACATTAGGAACATCGGCCGTTATCTCCTCCACCCCTGACCTAAGTTCTTTTGCCTCAACCTGAAATTCTTCTATATGGATGGAAGTAAAAATATCTTCTTTGACCAATTTTTCACTTACTAGTATAGCATCTTCAAAATTGTGACCTTCCCAGGGCATAAGGGCTACCAGAACGTTTCTACCTAAGGATAGCCTGCCCTCACAGATGGCAGCACCATCAGCTATAAAATCCCCTTCTTTAACCTTATCTCCTTTAGAAACAATGGGTCTCTGATTTATACAAGTCCTTTGATTAGACCTTTTGAACTTGGTCAACCTATACTCATCTATGCCACTTGAGGTCTTTATTTTTACGTAGTTGGCGTCCGTGAAAATAACCTCACCATCTCTTTCTGCCCTCACCCCGCTCATAGAATCCTCTGCTACTTTTCCTTCCATTCCTGTCTGAATAAAGGGTTGTTCTGGATTCTCCAGTGGAACTGCCTGACGTTGCATATTCGATCCCATCAAAGCCCGATTGGCCTCATTGTGTTCCAGAAAGGGAATTAATGAGGTAGTAACGCTCACTATCTGTTTGGGGGAGACATCCACATGGGATACTTTTTCTATGGGAACAGTGACAATATCTCCTCGGTACCTAGCTATTACCTCAGAGTTAGTGAACCTTCCCTCTTCATCTATGGTGTCAACACCCACGATATAGCATTCATCCTCTTCTCGTGCATCAAGATAGACTACCTCTTGACTTGCCTTTCCATCTACTACTTTCCTATAGGGAGTTTGCAAAAAACCAAACTCATTCACCTTAGCATAAGTGGCCAAAGAGGTAATCAAACCAATATTCTGCCCTTCAGGGGTCTCTATAGGACAAATACGTCCATAATGCGTATAGTGAACATCCCTTACCTCCTCCTTAGCCTGAACTCGAGTTAATCCTCCTGGACCTAGAGCGGATAATCTCCGTTTGTGGGTTAGCTCTGCTAAAGGGTTAGTCTGGTCTAGATATTGAGAAAGACGTCCAGTGTTGAAAAAGCTACTTACTGCTGCCCTTACTGCTCTAGTGTTGATGAGAGACCGAGGAGTAACAGTATCAGGATCTTGAATACTCATCCCCTGCTGAATTATCCTGGCTAGATGAGTCAAGCCGATACGTAGTTGCTCTGACAAAAGATCCCCTATCCTCCTTACTCTCCTATAAGAGAGATGGTCCAGACTCCTGACCTCTTTTTTCTCCCTGTTTAATCTAAGTAGATATTTTACAACCCCTATTATATCATCTAATCGCAGAACCCCTACCTCCCAATTGGTGTTCAGCCCCAACTCTTTATTGAGTTGAAATCTCCCCACTTTACCAAGATTATATCGGCGAGAATCTTTAAAGGTTTTGTCAAAAACTTCTTTAATGGACTCGAAAATCAAGGGACGCCCGGGTCGAATTTTTTGGTAGATCTTAAGAAGAGCCTCTTCCTCTGAACTTGCTCCATCCTGCTTAAAACTTTCTTCAAGAATTTTTTTATCCTCGGGGTGACTAAATTCCTTAAGAACTTCCACTGGTAGCCCGCCCATAGCTCTAATAAACAAGGTAGCCAGAAATCTCCTTCCTCTATTAATGCGGATAAAGAGGAGGCTGTCTCTAATTTCAAAATCTAACCAATTTCCTCTCTCCGGAATAACCCTAGCACGATAAAATACTCGACTGCCTGAAACAGTTGAAGTATCTTCTTCGAAAAAAACACCGGGGGAGCGCTGCAACTGATTAACTATGATCCTTTCTGCTCCATTGATAATAAAACTTCCCTCTCTCGTCATTAATGGAAAATCTCCTAGATAAACCTCCTGTTCCGCTACCTCTCCAGTTTCAATCTTTTTCAGGCGAAGCTTAACATACAAAGGAAGAGAATATGTGAGTTCTTCTTGTTTGCATTTTTCTACCGGATACCTCGGTTCATTAAAACGATATTCTACAAAATCTAAAACTAACTTTCCATTGTAGCTCTCCACCGGGAACACATCTTTGAATACTCCCTGTAGCCCCTCTTCCTTTCTCTCTTTTAGGGGGACATTCTTTTGCAAAAAGGCCTCAAAAGATGTCTTTTGCATCTCTAACAGATTGGGAACTTCCACTACAGGTTTAGATTTAGTAAAATCAACCATCCCTTCCCGTGATCCTCCATACATAAATTAACCCTCCTTGGTAATTGTTCACTGCAAAGATCGCGGAGATGAATCAAAAAAGAAAAACTTAAACCCATTCATAAAGCTCAGTTACTGCCTTAGGTAAGTATTAAGCGGTCAGCCATCAGCGTTCAGTGGGTTGCTGAAAGCCGAACACTTTTGAAGACGTAATGTTTTAGAAAATCCCACCCCCTACGGGAAAATGTAGCTTGAAAATCCATGAAGAAGGGGACCTTGAGAAAAATTAGATTCCTATCCACAGTTATTTTAACTCTACTTTCGCTCCCACCGCTTCCAAGGTTTCCTTGATTTTTTGAGCCTCTTCCTTACTCACTGCTTCTTTAACTGGCTTAGGGGCCTGTTCTACTAAATCTTTGGCCTCTTTCAGGCCCAAGGAGGTAAGTTTTCTCACCTCCTTAATTACCTGAATCTTCTTACTTCCTATCTCACTTAACACTACATCAAATTCGGTCTTTTCTTCTTCGGCCTTTTCACCAGAAGGAGCAACTTGAGAAATCACTTGAGGAGCAGCCGCCTGTACTCCAAATCTATCTTCAAGTCCCTTTATTAGTTCGGAAAGCTCCAGTATATTCATTCCCTCTATTGCTTTTATGACCTCTTCCTTCTTATCTACTTTAACTTTGGCTTTGTCAGTCTTCTCGTCCTTTTTTTTTACCGGGCGGGGTGTCTTAACCATAGATGAGCCTCCTTTTCTCTCTAAAATCGAAGTCAGCAAAAAAATTAAAATACCCAAGGGGGTCCCGAGGACACCTAACAGTCTCCTTAAAGGGGACTGCACCAGCGTCAAAAATTGTGCCAAGAGAACCTCCCGTGAGGGAAGATCGCCCAGAGTCTTTATTTTATCGCCTCCTAAGATCTCTCCCCCCAAAATCCCTCCTTTAAGCCCTAATTGAGGATGATCTAAAACAAAGTCCTTCAGTATTTTAGCCGAGGCCAAAGGATCATGGTCAACAAAGACTATTCCAATACACCCGCACAAAAATTTACCGACCTCTTCCAAATCTCGTTTCTTTATAGCCCGAGAGGCCAAAGTATTTTTTACCACTAAGAGCCTGGCGTGATTACTCCTTAATAGCTTGCGAAGTTCGGTAAGTTCAGCCACCTTCAATCCCTGATAATCTACTAGGAAGGAAGCCTCACTTCTTTCCAATCCTTCTTCAATCTTTTTTACTTTTACTATCTTGTTATCTAAACTCATTTTACAAAATCTCTAGAGCTTTTTGCACATTTATCCCAATTCCTGGACCCATGGTGGAGCAAAGGGAAATTCCCTTAATATATCTTCCCTTCACCGTGGAAGGCTTGTCTTTTATCAGAGATTTGAGTAAGGCTTTGAGATTATCTAACAAAGCTTCTTCGTTGAATGAAATTCTTCCCAGTGGAGCATGAATTACTCCAGTGGCATCGCTTTTATACTCAATTTTACCGCGCTTCAATTCTTCTACAACTCTTGCAGGATCCTCACTCACGGTTCCCACTTTGGGAGAGGGCATCAAACCCTTCGGTCCCAGAATTCGGCCTAACTTGGCCACCAGTCTCATCATTCTGGGAGTCGAGACCACCGCATCAAATTCTAACCACCCGCCCTCAATTCTCTTAGCTAACTCTTCTCCATCCACATAGTCAGCTCCGGCCTCCTTAGCTAACTCAACCTCATCCCCCTCCGCGAAAACAGCTATTTTTATGTTCTTTCCCACACCCTGAGGAAGTACAACTGTCCCCCTTACCCGCTCCCCTTTGGCTTTAGGTTTTATATTCAGGCAAATAGCTGCCTCAACTGACTCCTCAAACTTGCAATTAGAGGTCTCTTTGACCAGTCTCAGAGCGTCCCCAGGGGAATAGAGCTTGTTTCTATCTATCTTCTTTTTTAATAGAAGATATCTCTTCCCTCTCCTTCTCATCCCCTACTCCTCTATCTCCAGGCCCATATTTCTAGCTGTTCCTTCTATGATCTTCACGGCACCGTCCAAGCCATAGGCATTTAAATCAGGTAATTTGGTTTGGGCTATTCTTACCAGATCCTCTCTTTTTACCTTACCCACCTTTCTCTTATTAGGCTCTCCAGAACCCTTCTCTATCCCGGCTGCTTTCTTGAGAAGCGATGCTGTCAGGGGTGTCTTCAACTCAAAGGTGAAAGACCTGTCCTTATAAACGGTTATCCGCACCGGTATTAAAATATCGCCTCGTGATTTTGTCTTTT
>JBHIEA010000149.1:0-4943 GCA_046760365.1 bacterium | reverse complement strand
GTGGCTACCTTAGCTCGATTCAACTGTCTAGCATGGGGAACGTTAGCTAGATTAGTGTTTAAGTGATAGGTTTGACGGCTGAGCTCAAATGTCTCCAAAGCATGTTGATGCATCTGGCGATAAAGAGAGAGGTTGGCCTTGGCTATCACTTTAACTGCTTCAACATAGCTGGTTCCCGCGGTCTTCACATGAAACATTCCCTCAGTATATCTGCTAAGGATGGGATAAGCAGTAAACTTATCACTCCCTGAATGAACACTCAATTTATAAGGGCCCATTTTTCTAGCAGTCAAGGCATGATCCTTAACATTATCCTCAAATCTCATCAAATCCACCCATGAAGGTTTTCTACCATTGTTAGTTCTAATATCCACGCCTTTTTCAAATCCGGCGTTAAACCTTGGCGCTAGGCTGGTTAATCTTACTCCAGCATCGCGTAACTCTGTAATGACCAAGTAATGGGCTAGGCTAGTGGTCGGAGTACTGGTTTCATCCACAGACATTTCAAAATCAAAATCAGTCGTACCTTTATGGTGAGCAATAGCAGCATAAGCATCGCTAGTAAACCTTATTGCTCTTAGATACTGTACCGCAATCCGCATTAACTCTTCTTCCCTGTACTCAATTTTCAAAGTATGAGTTGGACTGGTCAGTTTTCGACTGATTGAAAGATATTTCCCCATGAACCTTTCAGCTTCTTTTCGGCTGCTAAAAAGCGCCGAAAATGCCCTTCTCAACTCTTCCCGACCCATATTTACCACCCCATCATTAATACAGTGGGATGGATCCACAGTAAACATGGTAAATCCAGCATCAACAGCCTGACCCATACTGACTAAATCCATTAAATGGTCAGCATCTGCACCCCATTGGCGTTTATATCCTTCCTGGAAAACACCCCAGGTAGCATCATCAAGAACCTGCTGGAAAGTTCTTCCCGTCCTAGCATTTTCCCTCACTGACTGTTGAGCAAGAAATAAGGCTATATCGTAATTTTTGGCTGCTCTGATGTGGCCCGGGGTAGCACTAGCTGCTCCTCCTATTCTATCCCCGGTACCGAAAGCGGATTTAGTCCCTAAAACACTGGGCGAGCAATAACCAAAAATCTCCCTTATGACCACGGCATTCTCATGGGTTAAGGGGCATACTTTCACCACATAGTTGTTCAGATTTAAAACTTCACTTGCTATAAGTCGGTCATGAACTCTACTCCTGGGAGCAACGGAAAGCAGTCTTCTTTTTCCAATTTGATTGATCATAAAATAGAGTTTTCCTCCTGAGGTATCCAGGGAGCTACAATAAGGATAAAAATCTAATTTCAATGAAGAAATGGCCTCTCCGATCATCTTTTTTTGCCCGGGAGTGATTTCAGAAAACCTAAAAGCTCCTTTAAGTTCTAAAACTCTCACCAAATCACCAATTCCTTCTAGCATAATTATCTCCAACAACGGGTAGTCAAGAACATCTCGGAACTCTCCCCTCAGTCGCTGTATTAGTATAGGGGGTAGCGTAGAGCGTATAGAGTAAATCTGAAAGTAGTAGTCGTTTAGGGTTTTACTATCCGCTAAACGCTATGCGCTCTCTTCGGGGAAAGTCCCTCGATACGCGTATTCACTGAATTTTTACCGGGCAGCTCTGGCTACTCCGCCTTTTTGAGCACGTTCTACTTCTCTGACTACTTCAGCTAGGCTAGCCATGCTGGTATCCCCAGGAGTAGTTCCTGCCAAGGCCCCGTGAGCGGCAGCAAATTCAACAGCGTCTTGGGGACCTTTACCACTCAGAACGGCGTAGATAAATCCTGAGGCAAAACTATCTCCCATACCCACACGATCATAGACTTCTAAACTTCTTCTGGGCGTTGCCTCATAGAATTTCCCATTCATATAGAGAATTCCTCCCCAATCATTTATGAGGGCAGTTCTTGCATTCCTTAAGGAAGTTAGCACCGCTTTAAAATTAGGGTACTCTTTTGTTGCTTGTTTGGCCATTAGCTGGAAACCCTTGGTCTCCTCAATATCCATCTTCTTGCTGATATCCACTCCTTCAACCTCAAAACCTAAGGCCGCCGAAAAATCCTCTTCGTTACCCATCATTACATCCACCAAGGGAGCAATCCTTTGATTAACCCCTCTTGCCTTTTTTTGCCCCCCTATGGCCTTCCAGAGCGATGCCCGGTAATTAAGATCGTAGGAGACTATGGTGCCGGCTTCTTTTGCCTCTTCCATAGCCTCAATAATCACCTCAGGGGTTGTTTCTGAAAGAGCCGCATAGATACCCCCGGTGTGAAACCATTGCGCACCTTCCTCTTTAAATATCCTCTTCCAGTTGACATCTCCTCTTTTCAGTTGAGAGGCTGCGGTATGACCTCGATCATATTCGGTTTTGGCACTCCTTACGCCGTAACCCTTTTCGGTCCAGTTTAATCCGGTGCGAGACTGTCTACCGACACCATCAAAAGGAACCCAGACTACATGGCTTAAATCGACCCCTCCTTGCAACATCAAATCTTCACATAAATGTCCACTCTCACAATCCGGAAGTGCCGTTATTACGGCAGTATTCAGCCTGAACACCTTCTTAAGGGCCCTGGTTACATTGTATTCTCCGCCCCCTTCGGTGGCAGTAAAAGTCCTTGCAGTTCTAACCCTTCCCTCGTTAGGATTTAACCTTATCATAACCTCTCCCAGAGAAACTGCCGCATACTTACAATCTTCCTTCGGCCTAAGACGCAGTTCAGCCATTTTCCTCCTTCCTTTCAGTTGTTACTTGGTTATTTTTACCTCTGGACGTTCTTTAAGCATCCACTCGGTATGGAATACTCCATCCTGATCAGTTCTTCGGTAGGTGTGCGCTCCGAAATAATCCCTTTGTGCCTGGATGAGGTTTGCCGGGAGTCTGGCGGTTCGATAGCTGTCGAAATACGCCAATGCCGAGCTGAAGGCAGGTACTGGTATACCTAAATCTATGGCGGTATTAACAACTTTACGCCACTTGCCTTGGGCTCGTTCAACTACTTCTTTAAAGTAAGGGTCGAGCAACAAGTTGGTGAGATTCGGGTCCCGAGTGAAGCCTTGGCTAATCTCATGAAGAAATCTGGCCCGGATAATACAACCACCCCTCCAGATCAAACTGATCTTGGCCAAGTTAAGATCCCAGCCATATTCTTTACCAGCTTGCCTCATCAAAGCAAAGCCCTGGGCATAGCTACAGATCTTAGCAGCGTACAATGCTTCTTTAATTGCCTCCAGCAGGCCGGCTTTCTTACCCTGGTACTTTCTAGCTGGACCCTTAATGACCTTTGCTGCTTGAATCCGTTGGTCTTTGATGGCTGAGACGCATCTAGCAAAGACTGCCTCTGCAATGGTGGGTGCCGATACTCCCAGGTCCAATGCTGATTGACTGGTCCATTTGCCGGTGCCTTTTTGGGCGGCTTCATCGAGAATCATCTCCACCAGAGGATCTCCCGTCCTATCTATCTGACTGAAGATATCGGCAGTAATTTCGATAAGATATGAATTTAGTTTACCTTGATTCCATTGGGAAAATATCTGGTGCATCTCTTTAGCATTCATCCCCAAGCCGTTTTTCATCAAATTATATGCTTCGGAGATAAGCTGCATATCACTATATTCAATACCATTATGAGTCATCTTAACGTAGTGACCGGCACCATTGGGGCCAATATAAGAACAACAGGGAATATCGTCAACCTGGGCAGCTATGCGGGTAAAGACTGACTCAACCAGCCGGTAAGCCTCTAATTGACCGCCAGGCATAATGGCGGGACCTTTTAAAGCCCCTTCTTCACCACCGCTGATTCCCGCACCAATATAGAGGATATTTTTTTCGGTAAGGTACCTGCTCCTTCGTATAGTATCTTTAAAGAAAGAATTGCCTCCATCAATGATCAGATCACCGGGATCTAAAAGAGGCAGGAGTTTGCGGATAAAATCATCTACCGGTGGGCCTGCCTTAACCATCAACATTATTTTCCTGGGACTTTTCAGAGCCTTAACTAGTTCATCTACGGTATGTGTGCCAACTATATTTTTCCCTTTAGCTTTACCTTCCAAGAACCTATCCACTTTTTCTATAGTTCTATTATAAACTGCTACCGAAAACCTGTGTTTTTCCATATTGAGAACCAGATTTTCACCCATGACAGCCAGCCCTATAAGGCCTACATCACATTTTCTCATCTTGGGTCCTCCCTTTTGATTAAGGAAATCTGTTACCAAGATCTTATTATGATACAACTATAACTCCCAGTAATAAAATTCTTCCCCTAACCTCCATATTCACTGATTTATGCTAGATATTTTTCCTGAAAAGTCAAACCCCTACTGCAAGCTTGTCGTTCACCCATTCATGTTGAGGATCCTCCCTTACCTTCATAATCCGCCTTTCCCCTGCTAAAGCCCAGAGATAGTATAGCTTATAGCCAGGGGCAGCCACCACGGGATGGTATCCTTTGGGGATCAATACCACATCATTGTTTTCCACCACATAGACTTCATCCAATCGTTTATCAGCCGAGTAAATTCTCTGGATTCCGAATCCTTGCTCAGGATAGACTTTGTAAAAGTAAACTTCCTCCAGTTTTGCCTCCTGAGGCAGGTTATCTTCATCATGCTTATGAGGGGGATAACTAGACCACTGTCCTGATTCATTGAAAGTTTCGCCTACCAATAGAGTTTCTGCCCCAATATTATTCACCATAATGTTATGGACCTCTCGACGGTAATTCTCCTTACCGCGTTTTTCTATCTTTACGTAGTCTGGCTTAATTAAGACTGGATTTCCTCTCTTTTGAGCTGTAGCCATAATAATGGCTGCCTCCAAACCACTATTGGCGACTATTTGGTATTCATTACCGGCTGGTATATAAAGAGCAGTAGCCGGACCCTCAAAAACACTTCCTCGATCTCCTATTTTCAAGAAGT
>JBHIEA010000148.1:0-4958 GCA_046760365.1 bacterium | reverse complement strand
ATCGCAAACCCCTATAAACACTACATTTCTTTCTGAAAATGCGGAAGTGAGGTTAGAAAGAGAAGGGATACAGGTGCGGGTGATTGATCTAGCCTCGGTAAAGCCCATTGACAAAGAGACAATTGCAAAGGCGGCCGAGGAGACGGGAGGGATAATCACCGTGGAAGACCACAACATTATGGGAGGAGTAGGTGGAGCAGTAGCAGAGGTAGTGGCAGAAGAAAAACCTGTCCCTATGAAGAGAGTAGGTGTTCCCGATGTTTACTCAACCCTGGGACCTCCGGAC
Organism: bacterium; assembly: GCA_046760365.1. Lineage (GTDB taxonomy): Bacteria > Aerophobota > Aerophobia > Aerophobales > AE-B3A > AE-B3B. The sequence goes on along the minus strand of JBHIEA010000148.1, from coordinate 4,672 downwards.
GAGCTGTGGGCACGATACGGACTGAACTCGGCCTCGCTTATTAAAACAGTAAAGGATTTTCTAAAGAAAATAAAAGGATGAATGAACAGTTTTCGCCAGGGATGAAAAATTCTACTGGGGAGGATCTAAGAATGAAAAAGATTTATCGCGTTAATATGAGCGATTTGAAGATTAAGGAAGAGTCACTGGGTAAGGAGGATGAGCGCTTGGGAGGAAGGGGGCTAACCTCAAGTATTATAGCAAAAGAGGTGCCAGCCAACTCTCATCCTCTGAGCGAGGAGAACAAAGTGGTTTTTGCTCCCGGACTTCTGGGAGGAACTTCGGCTCCTTGTTCGGGAAGATTGTCGGTGGGAGCGAAGAGTCCTCTTACCGGCGGTATTAAGGAATCAAATGCGGGGGGAACAGCCGGTCATAAACTTGCTAGATTGGGTATTGCAGCCATTGTGGTGGAAGGAAAACCTTCTACCGATACCCTGTACGTGCTCAAGGTATTTTCCCAGGGGGCTGAGCTGATACCCGCCAATGAATTCAAAAGCCTCCATAATTATGAGCTGGTCAAAAGACTTACCAGAAGATTTGGAAGGGGTGTCTGCTGTATCTCATGCGGTCCGGCAGGAGAGATGCTCATGTCAGCGGCGACTGTGGGAGTTACTGATCGAGAGGGCCGGCCTACCCGTCATGCTGGTAGAGGGGGAATGGGAGCGGTTATGGGTTCAAAAAAACTAAGAGCCATAGTGGTGGATGACCGCGGCACCGGGGCGGTTAGGGCAAGAAACGGAGAAGCTTTTACCTCTGCGTCCCGAGTATTTACCAAGGCTTTGAAGGAACATGAGGCATCAGGCACCAATCTACCCACCTACGGTACCAATGTTTGTGCCAACTTCATTCAGGAAGCCGGGGGCTATCCCACTCGCAATTTCCAAAACGGGGAATTTGAAGATGTGGATAAGATCTGTGGAGAGAAGCAACGGGAAATTACTCTGGAAAGGGGTGGTATTGTAAAACATGCCTGTCTTCCCGGGTGCGAAATATCCTGTTCCCGAACATGGGTGGACAAGAATGGCAATTATGTTACCAAGGGTCCGGAGTATGAAACTATCTGGGCCAACGGAGCCAACTGCGGGATAAACGATCTGGATGCCATAGCCACTATGGACCGCCTATACGATGAGTATGGGCTTGATACCATTGAGCTGGGGGTTGCTATTGCTGTGGCTATGGAAGCCGGGGTCAAGAAATTTGGAGATGCTCAGGGAGCGATCGAGCTTATTAAAGAAGTAGGAAAGGGAACACCCCTGGGGAGAATTCTGGGAAATGGAGCAGCAGTAACTGGCCAGGCATTTGGGGTGGCTCGCGTACCAGTGGTAAAGAGACAGGGTCTGCCTGCTTATGATCCTCGTCCCATAAAGGGAATAGGAGTTACCTATGCCACCAGTCCCATGGGAGCTGATCATACTGCCGGCTATATGATATCTCGTAACGTCTTCGAGATTGGCGGGTATATCGATCCCTTGAAAACAGAAAAGCAGGCGGAAGAGTCAAGACAGATGCAGATCGACACTGCTGTGGTTGATAATCTGGGTCTTTGCCTTTTCGTTACCTTTGCTATGGACGATAAACCAGAGGCATCGGAAGCTGTGCGGCAGATGGTAAATGCTCTGTACGGATGGAGTCTAAGCGAGGAAGATTTTCAGAAACTGGGAAAAAGGATTTTGTCTACCGAAGTAGATTTTAACCGAAGGGCAGGATTCTGTGAGACCGATGACCGCCTGCCATACTTCTTTAAGACAGAAAAGCTCCCTCCCCATAACGCCGTTTTTGATGTAAGTGATAAGGATTTAGACGGAGTTCTTAAATTTTGAATTTACGGGGGTGAGGTCTTAAATGCAAGTTCAAGTTAAGCTCTTTGCCGGGTTACAAAGATATCTTCCTGAAAATAGCAGGGGGAATTCCTGCCGGATAGAGATTAACCAGGGCGACAGGATAAAAGATATTCTTAAAAAGCTCAAGGTGCCTTCCAAAAAATATGCGGGATTGACGATACTGTTGAACGGAACTCATGCTAATCTTGATTATGTACCCAGAGAGGGTGATGTGTTGAGTATTTTCCCCGTTGTCGGTGGTGGATAAGAAACTCTGCTGAGTGAGACGTTGAGGAAGAAAGGAGCGATTATGAAAGAAGCGAGATTCTTTCGGATACCTTCCAGAGTTATAATAGGATGCAATGCCTCCGATCATGTTGGTGAGGAGGCCCGAAAATTAGGCAGCACTAAGGCTCTTATTGTTACTGACAGAAATTTGGCGAGTATAGGGTTTCTCTCCAGGATTGAGTCATCGCTCAATTCGGAGAAAATTGATCATGAGGTTTTTGACCAGGTTACTACCGAACCTACGGTGGAATATGTAAAGAGTGGTTTAGACGTCTACCGCAGATCAGGATGTGACTTCATCATCGCTCTGGGTGGTGGAAGTCCAATTGACAGCGCCAAGGCCATTTCCATTATGGCTTCAAATCCGGGGACGATTCAGAACTACATGGGTTTGGACAAAATTCCTAACCCCGGAGCCCCTCTCATAGCTATACCTACCACAGCCGGGACAGGAAGCGAGACCACTATATTTACCATCATAACCGATACCCAGACAGATGTGAAAATGCTTATTGGGAGCCCTTTTCTTTTGCCCAGCGTGGCCCTGGTCGATCCCTTGCTTACCCTGTCGTTACCTCCACAGCTAACTGCAGCAACCGGCATAGATGCCCTAACCCATGCTATCGAAGCTTACGTTTCAGTTAAAGCTCAGCCTATGTCTGATGTGTTTGCTCTTTCTGCCATTAAGCTTTTATCAGAGAATCTGAGGCAGGCCTGTGCCAATGGTGACAATCTGGAGGCTCGAAGTCTTACCATGTTGGGAGCCTTTCAGGCTGGGGTAGCCTTTAGCAATTCTTCGGTTGCTCTTGTTCATGGGATGTCTCGTCCCATAGGCGCCTATTTTCATGCACCCCATGGTCTTTCCAATGCTGTTTTGCTGACACCGGTGGTAGAATTTAGCATTGCGGGTAATCCCCAAAGATATGCGGATATAGCACGAGTGATGGGAGAGAACTTGGAAGGACTTACGGTCATGGAGGGTGCCTGCGAGGCAGCAAAGGCTGTAGGTGAGCTCATCCGGGATATAAAAATCCCTGGTCTTTCTACCCTGGGGGTGACCAAGGAAAAACTAAAGAGGGTTGTTGGCAGGATGGCTGATGATGCTATTGCTAGTGGTAGCCCGGGAAATAATCCTCGCAAGGCGACTAAAGAGGAGATTATAGAACTGTACTGGAAAGCCTTCAAGGAAGATTTAGAAGTTTAGAATGCCTCCAGATTTTTTCATATTCCAGGGCTATTGATTAGCTTAGGAGAGCGAGGTCAATATATGAATAAACCATACTACGAGATGCTTTTTCGCCCCGGAAAGATTGGTTCGTTGGAGTTGAAAAACAGAATTGTTATGCCCCCCATGGTTACTAACTATGCTACCAGGGAGGGAGCAGTAACCGAACAGTATAAGGATTATCTTAGAGAAAGAGCTAAAGGAGGGGTCGGTCTAGTTATTGTGGAGGCAACTTATGTTCACCCCTGGGGAAAAGGGTTTATCAATAACTTGGGAATAGATCGGGATGAGCTAATCCCAGGGTTGAGGCAGCTTGCCGAAGTAGTTCATGATGTCGGAGCCAAGATTGCCATTCAGTTATATCATGCAGGAAGACAAACTTCTTCTAAGACCACCGGATGTCAACCTATTGCTCCTTCGCCTATCCCTACCCCAGGTGAGGAAGAGATCCCCAAAGAAGCCACTATTGAGGAAATCCGGGAGGTAGTCGAAGCATTTGGAGAGGGAGCTCGGAGAGCAAAAGAGGCAGGATTTGATGCGGTAGAGATTCATGGTACTCACGGTTATATTATTAACGAATTTCTTTCTCCTTACAGCAATAAGAGAGAGGATGAGTATGGCAAAGATTTTGAAGGAAGATTGAGACTAGCCTGGGAAGTTTTGCAAAGGATAAAAGAAAAAGCAGGAAGTGAGTTCCCTGTTATCTATAGAATTAATGGGGATGAGTGTGTAGAGGGTGGTCTCACTCTGGAGGTTACCAAAAGAATAGCTAAAAGGCTGCAGGAGGCAGGAGCAGATGCTTTTCATGTGACCGCAGGAGTGGGGGAATCAAATTATAACTCGGTTCAGCCAATGGCTATGCCCCGAGGGTGCAAGGCTCATCTGGCAGCGGGGGTAAAGGAAGTGGTAAGCGTTCCCATAATTAACGCCGGAAGAATTAATCATCCCTCAATAGCCGAGGAGATTCTGGAGCAGAATAAAGCTGACTTTGTAGCTATGGGAAGAGCACTTCTCTGTGACCCTGAGATGCCTAACAAAAGCCTAAGCAAAAATATTGAGGATATAAGGATTTGTATTGCCTGCAACCAGAAGTGCATAAGCGAGCTAGTAGGTGAGGAGGAGGGTCCTATCGGCTGCATCTTAAATGTGAGGACTGGCAGGGAAGCAGAGTTTCCTATAAGGAGAGTAGACCAGAAAAAGAAGGTATTGATAGTAGGAGCTGGCCCGGCTGGATTAGAAGCAGCCAGAATAGCGGCTCTCAGAGGACACCGGGTGGATTTATTTGAAAAAGATGAAA
>JBHIEA010000147.1:0-4973 GCA_046760365.1 bacterium | reverse complement strand
GGACTAAAGCCCATTCATTGGTGCTTTAACTGCCAGACAGCTTTGGCTGAGGCAGAGATTGAGTATAAAGAACGAGAGTCTCCTTCCCTGTGGGTTAAATTTCAGATGGCCGACAGGCTTCGATTCTTGCCATCCGGTCTAAAAGTTTATTTTCTAATCTGGACGACTACCCCTTGGACTCTTCCAGCAAATCTGGGGATAGTGGTTCACCCGGATCTTTCCTACTGCTTTGCTCAGGTAAAAGGAGAAGTTTTCATCCTCGCCAAGGATCTGGTACAAAAAGTTAAGAAAGAAACTGGAATACCCAAGATAAAGGTATTGGAGACAGTCAAAGGAACGAAACTTGCTGGAATAAAGTATACCCATCCCTTTATTCCGAGAAAATCGAAAATTCTCCTGGCAGATTTTGTAACTCTACAGGAAGGAACCGGATGTGTACATGTTGCCCCTGGACACGGTGAAGAAGACTATGAGCTTGGCCGAAGGTATAATCTTCCCATTCTCTCTCCTGTTGATGACGAAGGGAAATTTACCTCAGAGGTGGAAGAGTTAAAAGGAACGAGTGTTTTTGGAGCAAATCCCTTAATTATAAAAAGGCTAAAGCGTGATGGTTATCTATTATTTGATGGGAAAATTCGGCATTCCTACCCCCACTGCTGGAGGTGCTCATCTCCCCTGATTTTTCGTGCTACCCCTCAGTGGTTTTTGCGGGTGGATGAGCATGGCTTGAGAAATAGATCTTCGCAAACTGTGCTTAAAAAAGTGAAGTGGATCCCTCATCAGAGCAGAATGAGAATCAAGAGCATGTTAAAAGAAAGACCGGACTGGTGCCTCTCACGACAGAGATATTGGGGAGTAGGGATTCCTGTGGTCTACTGCCAGAGGTGCGGCGAGGCCATAATAGACGAGAAAATCATCATTCGAGTTGAGGCCTTGATAGCTAGAGAAGGTTCTGACGCCTGGTTTAAAAAAAGCTTAGAAGAGATACTTCCACCAGAATTTAAGTGCCCTAAATGCGGAGAAGTTCGGTTTCGAAAAGAAGAAGATATTGTGGATGTGTGGTTTGAGTCAGGGGTATCGCATCAGGCTGCTGTTGAGAAAGAGAAATCTCTGCGAGATCCTGCTGACCTTTATTTAGAAGGATCGGATCAACACCGAGGCTGGTTTCAGAGCTCCCTTCTTACTTCTATGGCCCTTAAGGAAAGGGCTCCCTTTCGAGAGGTTCTCACCCATGGATTCGTGGTAGATTCTCAAGGGAGAAAGATGTCCAAATCCCGGGGCAATGTGGTAGATCCCCAAGAAATAGTAGAGGACAGAGGTGCTGATATTTTAAGACTCTGGGTATGTTTAGCCGACTATACCCAGGACATTAGAATTTCTGATGAGATCCTAAATTACTCAGTGGAAGTATACCGGAGGATAAGGAACACTTTTCGATTCCTTCTGGGAAACCTGTATGACTTTTACCCTTCTCGGGATACACTTCCCCTCAAAGAGATGAGAGAAATGGACCGATGGATACTTTCTCGCCTTCAATCCATAATTGAACTCACCACCGCGAGCTTTGAGGCCTTTAAATTCTATGAAGCTGTTCATCTACTCCACAATTTTGCTGATCATGATTTGAGTTCTTTCTATTTTGATGTCCTGAAGGATAGGCTTTATACTTATCCCGCAAAATCGCAACCACGAAGATCCGCTCAAACAGCGCTGTGGTACTTGCTTCTAAATTTGACTCATCTTTGGGCACCCATTCTCTCTTTTACTTCGGAAGAGGTATGGGGATATAATAAGAAAAAAGGATTGAGAACCAAAGAAACCTCTATGAAACAGAAAGGGCAGTTGGAAAATAGCCTACCTGAGAGTGTCTTTTTGTCGGCCTGGCCCAAAAAAAATCGGGAGATGATGGATGAGAATTTAGAAAAAAAGTGGCAGCAAATACTGAAGGTGAGAAGCAAAGTGCTAAAAAAATTGGAAGAAGCAAGACAGGTCAAGAAAATTGCTTCTTCACTTGAGGCTAGCATCTTGATAAACGGCCCTACATCTCTCGTTTCGCTGTTAAAAGATTTGGGCGATGAATTAAAGGAGGTCTTTATAGTTTCAGAAGTAGAGCTAAAAACTGCTCCAGAAGTCAAGGTTAAAGTAAAAAGATCGAAAGGAAGAAAGTGTGAGCGGTGCTGGAATTACAGTCCCCATGTAGGAGAGGATGAAGGACACCCCACCCTTTGTGAAAGATGCTTGAAAGCAGTTGCTAGCCTTACAAAATAGACCCTATGATTCTGTTTCTCGTAGCTGCGCTTACTTTTCTAACTGATTGGATAAGTAAACTGTGGGTCAGGCAGAATTTTTTCCCCGGCGGGTCCATACCCTTAATTGAAGATTTCTTTTACTTAACTCGCGTTGAGAATGCAGGGTTTTTTTTCGGTCTGGTTTCTCTTAAGGAATCTTTGGCCATATCTGTCAATGTGTTGGTAATCCTTGGTCTAATAATTCTGGGGAGGACGATTTCAGGGAAAAGATTGTGGGCCAGGATTGGCTTGGGGTTAATGATTGGAGGAGCGGGGGCAAATCTTTGGGATCGACTGGGGGATGGACAAGTGACAGATTTTTTGGATTTTCAGGTTTGGCCGGTCTTCAATTTCGCTGATGTTGCAGTCTGTGTAGGAGTGGGTATCTTCGCGTGGGCACTCTTTAGACTAATTTACAAAGATGCATCCGATTCTTTTTAAAGTAGGTCCATTTGTCATTCATACTTATGGGGTTTTTGTGACCTTAGGATTTTTACTTGGTCTTAGCTCATTCTTGTATGCCGCTCGGAAAAAAAATCTGGAAGAGGGAAAGATGCTTGGTCTTTCCTTCTGGGTAGTAGTATCGGGCATTGCGGGGGCCAGAATATTCTATGTATTAGATCAGCTTCAATGGTATTTCGAACGTCCCCAAGATATACTGAGAATCTGGCAAGGAGGATTGGTTTTTTACGGAGGATTCCTCTTTGCTTTGATTGCCAGCCTTTGTTTTATTCGCCATCATCATCTCCCTTTCTGGGACATCGCCAATATATCCGCTCCTTCACTTGCCCTAGGTATGAGTATTGGTAGAATTGGCTGTTTTTTTAATGGCTGCTGCTACGGAAAGCCTTGGCCCTGGGGCCTGATTTTTTCCCCTGATTCTGCTGCCGGAGCTGTTTTCCCTAATCAGCCTTTATTTCCTACCCAACTCATATCTTCAGCGAATCTCCTGGTAATTTTTTTTATTTTGATTGTCTTAAGATCACGCCAAAGTTTGACTCACCATGTTTTTTTATGGTTTTTAATTCTTTACTCAGTCCATCGTTTTTTGGTTGAGTTTATTAGAGCAGACTATCCAGAAATCCTTTTTCATCTGACGGTTCCCCAATTCATAAGTATAATCCTGGGGGTTTCTTCTCTGGTGCTAATGAAAAGAAGATATGGTTAAGATTAGTGAGCAGTTTTTGGTGCAGGATGAGAAAAAGGTGAGGCTCGATCTTTTTTTAAAAGAAAAGATGCCCCGTTTTTCTCGTTCCTTCATTCAAAGCTTAATCAGCAAAGGAAAAGTTTTAGTCAACAAAGAGACCACTAGGCCGGCTTATCTTGTGGGAAAGGGAGACCTAATCGAGGTTAATATTCCGCCCCCTGCCCAACCAATTCCAACTCCGGAACCTATTAGTTTGGAGATCCTCTGGGAAGACAGGTATCTTTTAGTGGTAAATAAACCAGCCGGAATGCTGGTCCATCCAGTCTCTTTTAGACAAGGAGGCACTCTGGTTAACGCTCTTCTGGCTCATTGTGATCATCTCTCCAAGGTTGGTGGCGTCCTACGCCCAGGAATTGTACATCGTCTGGATAAGAACACTTCAGGAGTGATGGTGATAGCTAAGGATGACCCCACCCATCTAGCTCTAACTGCGCAATTTCGAAAGCGAATAGTGAGGAAAACCTATCTTGCTCTGGTAAGAGGAAAGCCTTCCCAAAATGAGGGAATCATTGAGGCAAATATCGGGAGAAGTCCCAAAGCCGGTAAGAAAATGACCATAGGGGGTAGATATAGTCGGGAGGCAGTCACTACTTATCGAATCCTGAGGCAGTGGAAAAACTGGAGTCTCTTGGAATTACATCCTTTAACCGGCAGGACTCACCAAATTCGGCTTCACCTACGTTTCATAAATTGCTTTCTAGTGGGGGATAGTCTTTATGCCACAAGAAGGGAAAAGGATTTTCCTTACAAATTAACACGAACTATGCTGCATGCAAAAAGCTTAGGTTTTTTTCACCCTCGGAAAGAAGAGTGGATGGAGTTTGAAGCACCCCTGCCTGAGGACATGAACGAGGCCATTAGGTGTCTGGAAGACCAGTGATCATTTTTTTCCTCCAAGTGGTAAGTGGTCTAACAAAACGCAAGTTCCTTTTTCTCGAAAAAAGTTTAAGGCTGCCCTTTGCTCGGTGTCTTTCCAATGGCTACCGCTAAGTTCTATTTCTATCTTTATACTGTAACTCGTATGGGCGACATAAAGGCGAGGGAAGAACTAGAAGTTTGGAACGTATAGAGCCGAGATCACGCGGCTGCCTTATGGAAAACACCTCGCAGGGCAGCATAAAAGAGGATTTTCCCCGAAAGCTGGAAGGCAAGTGATTGACAAATTTAAGCCGGTTGATATATTAATCAACACTCCCTAGGCTCACAGAGTATAGACTGCAGGGGAAAAGCAGGGGGATAAGCTTTTCTTTAAAAATTCTCCATGAAGTAAACCTCGGCAGACCAGATATCAGAAGAAAAGAGGGGAGGCCGGCTCTCTCACGCCCCGAGCGGACGGGCAGAGTGCCGAAAGGCAGCGAGAGTCGGCTTTGCCGATCGAGCCGTCGAGGGGGGCATTCTGAAGGAATCGGCGAAGTCCTATCCTCCCTCGAGTATCTTGAAAGAACCAAAAAGGAGGTCGGAATGCTCAGGGATGACAT
>JBHIEA010000146.1:0-4979 GCA_046760365.1 bacterium | reverse complement strand
CTTTTTCACTGAACTCGGTTATGAGGTGGTGCTCTCCGATAAAACCAATGATGAGATTATACATCAAGGAGTAGAGATTGTGGTAGCTGAAACCTGCTTTCCGGTGAAAGTTGCTCACGGCCATGTATTAAACCTTCTAGGAAAGAGGCTCGACTATATATTCCTTCCCAGTTTGATTGATTTTGAGAAAAAAGACTCCCGGCTAAAAAGAACCTATAACTGCCCCTGGTCTCAGAGCCTTCCTTACTTTATAAATTCGGTAGTGAATGCAAAAGATTACCCTGTGAAGTTCTTGGAGCCAAAGATATCTTTAAGAGAAAGTATAGAAAAAGCTCTAAAAAATATAGGAAGTCTTTTAGACGAATCCCCATTAAAAGTGAAAGAAGCCATCAAAGTGGCCAAGCGGACTCAATCGCAGTTTTATGAAAATTTAAGAAACAAAGGTAAAAAAATCCTGAGTGGCTTAAATGGAAAGACCGCCTTTGTTTTGATCTCTCGACCCTATAACGGCTGCGATCCTGGGCTTAACCTGGATATAGCCGAAAAAATGAGAGAATTGGGGATGTTAGCCATTCCTATGGACTTTCTCGACCTTGATCCTTCTCTCATCTCGGAGGATTATTCCCATATGTATTGGGGCTACGGACAGAAAATCTTGGCAGCCAGCCGACGCATAAAAGAAACCCCCAATCTTTATCCTATCTATATCACCAATTTTGGCTGCGGACCGGATTCCTTTATTTCTAAATATTTCTACGAGGAGATGGACAGACCCTCTCTGGAACTACAGATCGATGAACACAGCGCTGAAGCCGGTATCATTACCCGCCTGGAAGCTTTTCTGGACAGCATCCAGAATAAAAAAATCAAGCGGGCAAAGGCTGCTAAAATTATGTCAAAGCCAGTTTCCAAAGATGAAGACAGAATAATCTATATCCCATATATGGATGATCATTCTTATGCTCTTAAAGCTGCTCTTGAGGCTATGGGGAAAAGAGCAGAGGTAATGGAAACTAGCGATCTTATATCCTTAAGAGAGGGACAAAAATACACTACCGGTAGGGAATGTTATCCTTGTATTTTAACCACAGGAGATATGCTTAAAATAATAAATAAAGACGACTTTAATCCAGAAAAAACCGCCTTTTTTATGGGCACTGCTCAGGGTCCTTGTAGGTTCGGTCAATACCGAACTTTCCAACAACAGATTCTAAATTCCCTCGGTTATGAAAGTATTCCCATTATCTCTCTGGACTCAGAGACTAGTTATGGAGGCTACGGACCATGGTTTACCAAAAGCGCGTGGCAAGGCATTGCGGCTATTGACATCTTGCGTAAAGCTCAAAGGTTAATAAGAGTGAATGAAGTAAATAAAGGAGAGACCAACCGCGTTTACCAAAGATACAGGGATAGGATCTGCGAAGCTATAAGAAATAGAAAAAATCTAAAGCCACTGATGGAAGAGGCAGCTACTGCCTTCAATAAGATAAAGACAGAAAATAAGGACAGACCCGTAGTGACCATAGTGGGAGAGATATACGTAAGGCACAATCCTTTCGGTAATATATTCATTATAGATGAATTGGAAAGACTAGGACTCAAAGTAGAATTGGCCTCCATGCGAGAGTGGTTTATGTATACGAACCAGATGTACAAAGAAGCTACGCTAAGAGAAAGGAAGTTCATCGATTTTTTCAAAATTGTGACTAAGAACTTATTTCAAGAGATAATTGAAAAAAAACTTGAGGTTTCTTTTAACCACATAATAAAAGGATTTGAGGAACCCAATATCGAGGAGATTCTGGAATTAGGGGAAAGATATCTTGACCGATCTTTAAGAGGAGAAGCTATTTTGACCATCGGGAAAACCCTGCATTCCATCCGCAGAGGAAGGGATGGGGTGGTTAATGTGATGCCTTTTACCTGTATGCCGGGAAATATAACCTGTGCCCTGGCAACACTAATAGAGAAAGACTACCCTGATTTTCCCATCCTCAGCCTTTCCTACGATGGCTCTCACCAGGCTAATTATTTGAACAAAATTAGGACTTTCGTTTCTCAGGTGGAGGCTTATCATAGATTAAGAGACCGGCGAAATCAATTTTAGTGGCTTAGCTTGAAGTATGAGGAGATAATCTTGAGAGCGATCATAATATATTCAGGTGAATCAAAAACGATAGAAGCCATCGTCCAGGCCATGGGCTCAAGTATTCAAGCTATGGGGCATGAAGTACAGAAGGTCAAAGCACAAAAATCGACTCGGGTAGAGAGTCTATTTCTCTACGATCTTGTCTATGTGGGCAGCCCTGTTCTTGGCTTCTGGGGAGGTAAATTTTCCGAACCACTTGCCTCCTATCTTAGGAAATGTTCCGGCCTGGAGGGTAAAAAAGTAGCTGTCTTCGTCATTCCCAAACTATTTGGCGTAAGTAAAGCTCTGAAAAGAATTATGAAATTATTGGAGGAAAAAGGCTCGATTATTATTGCCTTTCAGAGTATCAAGAAGCCATCAGAAGCTAGAGATTTTGGAAAAAGACTCTCTACAGCGCGATGAACAAAAATCAAAAGACTGAGGAAAGTGGTATGGTGAGCAAAAAGATAACCTTGACTGACCTGAGAGAGATGGTTGAGGAGTACAAGAAGTATCTGCTTAATATTGATGAGTTTTCTAAAGATACTCTGAAAATTCTAATTTTAAGGGACGAGATCGAAATACTTTCTAGTAGGTTAGGAAAAAGGGGAACCGACCTTTCGGTAGAAAAATCAAGACTGGACAGCCTTGATCAAATCATAAAAGATAAGGCAAAGCCTATATTCAGGAGCCTAACAAACTCTGTTGCTCTCCTACCCTATCGGGAAGAAAGGAAAATTCCCCGTTCTCACTGGTGGTGGTATCTGGATGAGTTAATAAGAAAGAGAAGGTCTTTACGCATTAAAAAGTGGGCTATGAGAGGAGGAATCACTGCCGGTATCCTGGTAGCTACTTATGTGGTCATGGTAAAGGTCTTTCCCAAACCCCAGCCGGCTACAATTTATCAAGAAGAAGGAAGTAAGTTCTATCAGGAAGGAAGAATAGATGAAGCTATTCAGGCCTATAAGAAAGCCTTAGAACTTAATCCTGAAGATGGTTCTACTTACCTCATGCTGGGGGTTCTTTATGAAGATAAAAAGGCCATAGAAAAAGCTGCCCATTACTTCGAGGTCGCTGAGAGTTTGTATCCTCAAAAAATAGATTTTTATAATGCTCGGGGAATGGTCTACTTCCAAGGAGGAAAACTGGATAGAGCAGCTGCCGAGGTGAAAGAAGCATTGAAGATAGACCCAAAAAATCCCTTTTCCAATTTTCTTTTGGGAAATGTGTACGAAGCAGAAGGTAGGTTTACCGAGGCCGTCACTCAGTACCAGATAGTTTCCAATATGAAGGATGCTCCCGCCCAACTAGTGGTGATGGCCCGCTTTAAGATGGGAATGATGATGCAAAGGGCCCCTTCGAGGTCCCCGTAAGACCTATCTTTCAGGCCTGGAAAATATTGATTTTCCCGCTTAATTTTTCAGACCAGACTAAGTTCCTGCTGACTTTTATTCATTTGTCTTTGTTCGTTAACAGAAAACCAACCAGATGTTCTCGTTTCCCGAAAAAGCTTAAGGCTGCCCTGTGCTCGGTGTGTTTCCAATGGCTACCGCATAAGTTCTACTTATGTCTTTATACTGTAGCTCTTATGGGCGACATATAAGTTTGGAGAAGAATTAAAACTTGAGGACGTATAGACCCGCCTTCATCGCGGCTGCCTTATGGAAAACACCTCGCCGGGCAGCAAAAAAAGGGGTTTTCCAGAACTGCTGTTGACATTTCCCCAAATTATTTTATTATATATTAAATTATTAATCAATAATTAATTTTCGGGAAAATGGGGCGGAGTAGCCGCAACCTTTAGGTTGCGCTTGTTTGCGTAGGCTCTGAGCCTTGCGACTCTATAAATGAGTTAAATAGGATGAAAATCGGAAAGGCTATAAGAGAGTTCCGGCTGGCAAGGAATATGAGTATCAAGGAATTATCCAAAAAGGCCAATCTAACCAGTAGCCTTATCAGTCAGGTAGAAAGAGACCTCATTAGCCCTTCCCTCAACAGCTTAGCGAAAATTTCAAGTGCTTTAAAAGTACCCATTGTATCCTTTTTCACCGAAGCCACCCTTAAGCCCTGCCCAGTGATGAGAAAGAAACAGAGAAAGAAGACCACCATATTTTCAAGTTCCCATGTTGTGTATCAGCTACTTTCACCGGACCCGGACAAGAAAATTGAATTTCTATTGGTGGAGATTGAGCCAGAAAAGGCCGAAAATGAGGAAAATGAACTGATAACCCATATTGGGGAGGAATGTGGGTATGTCATCAAGGGTGAGTTAGAAGTTAGATTGGGAAAAGAAAGATACTATCTAAAAGAGGGTGATAGTATCTATTTTCAGAGCCGTATTCCCCATAGGTTTAAGAATATTGGAAAAGAAAAAGTTATCTCAATTTGGGCCATGACCCCACCATCCTTCTGGGGAGGTTTAAATTTTCTCAGAAGACGAGAATTGACCTCGGAGAATAAACAAAAATGATCTCGGAAGAGGCAAAAAAAGGAGGCCACAGATGACACTGGCCGGCAAAAAAATAGGTATCTTGTGCGGAGGGCAGTCAGAAGAGCGGGAAGTCTCTCTGAAAAGTGGGCAGGCGATATACAGTGCCTTAAAAGACGAAGGGTTGAATGTGGTACTAATCGATGTCAATCGGGCAGTGTTAAAAAAAATCGAAAAGAAGGAAATTAATGTGGCTGTCCTTGCCTTACACGGAGGATGGGGAGAAGATGGAACAATTCAGGCGGTGTGTAAACTCGCGGGAATACCGTTTACCGGTCCGGACGTATTAGGTAGTGCTTTAGCTTTAGATAAAGTAATGGCTAAAAAAATATTTAAAAGTGAGGGCATTCCAACCCCACCCTG
>JBHIEA010000145.1:0-5004 GCA_046760365.1 bacterium | reverse complement strand
ACTCTGATTCTTTGCCAATCACGTCGGCCCAGCATAGAGAAAATGGCCGGGCGCACCAAATTTTCGAAATTGACCATGGAAGAGACAGGATAGCCTGGTAAGCCAAAGACCAAAGTATCTTTCCTTATGCCAAAAAAGGTGGGCTTTCCTGGTTTTACGGCCACTTTCCAGAACAGCATCTTCACTCCCGCCTCGCGCAAAACATCTATCACCAGATCGTAATCTCCCACCGAGACCCCGCCAGATAGAATCAGAATCTGGTATGATAATCCCTCTTTAATTCTAGCTAAGAGATCCTCTTTTTTGTCCCGAGCAATACCCAATCGATAAGGTTCACCTCCACTCAGGAGAACCTGAGAGAAAAGAGCAAAACTATTGCTATCATAAATTTCCCCTCTTTCTAAAGTCCCCCCTACCTCTACCAACTCGTCTCCGGTAGACAGGATTGCCACCCTAGGTTTAGTTCTTACCAGAACATTTCTCCTGCCAAGGCTCGCCAACATAGCTACCTCCGCTGGCCGAATCAGGCTGCTCTGAGGGAGAATAAGCTCTCCTTTTTTCACGTCCTCTCCAGCAAAGCTAACGTTTTCCTGAGGGCCAACTGAGCGGAAAACCTTCACCTTTCGGTGGTCTTTTTCTGTATCCTCTGCCATCACTACCGCATCAGCACCTTGAGGCATGGGGGCCCCGGTCATAATCTTCACTGCCTTACCACGCCTCACTCTTTCCTTGGTACTACCACCCGCCGGGAGATCAGCTATTACTTCTAAGACTTCCGGCCTTTTTTTACTGGCAGAATCGAGGTCTTTTGAAATCACCGCATAGCCATCCATGGCCGCTCTATCAAAGCCGGGAATATCAAAATCGGCACAGACATCCTCAGCTAACGTGCGGCCCAGGGAAGATAAAAGATTTACTCTTTCCGCCGACAAAACCTTGACCTGGGACAGAACAATCTCTAGCGCTTCTTCCAGTTCAATCATTCAAGACACCCTTATCTCTATCTTAAAAATCTCTTGGTTTTGCTAGTATTTCCTTTATCTTAAGATCCAAGAATCTGCGGGAAGAGCTAGATTGAATTACACAAACCGTGTCCGAACCGGAGTCGGTTCCTGCAACGGCGATGACATCTTTTCCCTCCTGGATCAATCCAGCATCACACGCCTCCATGACAATTTCCGCACAAACCTTCATCCCCTGTCCAAATCTTCTCAAAGTTTCAGCAATGATCACCGTGGGGTACACTCCTTTGAACTCTGTGACAAAAGATTTTTCCAGGGAGCTCGTTAAAATGGTTCCGGTAAATACTTTTCCCCCTGATTCTTCTATCCTCTGCCTCATCTCAGGAGAGATTTCGATCTCGTTCTTTTGTCTGGTACCAAAGGCATGGGTAACCACAACCAAATTAGTCTTCTCTCCGAGTTCTCTGGCAAACCTCAATCCAGTTTCTCCCGAAGTACTGGCAACCACTACATCCTTATAATCCTTAGTTAACCCTTGTACAATCTGGAGACACTTTTCAGTATTTTCCCTACCTGCTCGGTCAAAATAGTCAACCTCACGGATCATTCTACGACCTCCTTTTTTTCTGATACACTGTGCCCTGACAGTCGGCTATTAATTTGTCAGAGGAATTTTTTACCTTTATTCGGTAAACACTGATGCGCTTGCCCAAATGTATCTGATGGGCCTCGGCCGTAAGCTCATCCCCCACAGCAGGAGGAGAAAGATAATTAATGCCCATGTGCAAAGCCAGGGCAAGGGACCCTAAAGAGTTTGAGGCAGCCGCGAAGGCTTGATCAGCCAGAGAAAATATAAGACCACCATGAACATAGCCGGAAAAATTCTGGAACTCCCCCCTTACTTTCACGCAGGCTTTAGCGTATCCTGGCTCGACTTTATCTACTCTTATTCCTAAAAGACGGCCAAAGGGGTCCTTTTCGACCATATCTTTAAAATCTTCCATTCTATTCACGCTCTCCTCCTTTGGTATGGATGTTTTTAGGCATTAAGTGCACCGCCGAAGCTTTGAAGGTGAGATAAACCTTCTTCCCCACCATAAGGTTCAGGTCATCCCTGGATCTTTTGGTAAGCACCACCACAAAGGGAATCCCACAGTCAGCCGTTAACTCAACCAATCCTCTCCTTTCCTCCATCTTGGTGATCTTTCCTTGAAAACAGTTTCGTGCACTGGAGATAAAGGGTTTCCTCGATACCAGAATCTCCTCTGGTCTGAGGAAGGCACACACCCCGTTTTTCCCCACCTCCAGAGCCTGGCTAGAGGAAGCGACCTCTATCTTGAGCTTTTCTAGATCCAAAAAGGTAGCTCTGTTCGCTCGAAGCAGTTTCCCCTGGAATAAGTTGGGTATCCCTATAAATTGTGCCGAAAAGACAGAGGAAGGGGAGGAAAAAATTCTCCTCGCCTCTCCTTCTTCCACGATCTTCCCTTTTTTTAAAAAATAAACCTGGTGAGCGAACCTTTCTGCAAGCGAGAGATCGTGCGTACTCAAAACCACAGTCTTTTGGGATTCACTCTTCAGATGAAAGATTAGATCTTCCACGATTTTCTTACTGAGGGGGTCCAGATTGTGGGTTGGTTCATCTAAAAAAATTAGCTCGGGATCGAAAATCAAAGCTCTGGCTAAAGCTACCCTCTGGGCCTCTCCCCCTGACAAGCTAAGAGCTGACCGATCTTCTATTCCGGAAAGACTTACCATCTCTAAGGCCCTTTTCACTTTCTTTTTAATATCTTTCTTTTTTCTCGCTTTCAACCCATAGGCAACATTATTAAAGACAGAGGTGTTAAACATCACTGGTTCCTGTCCTACGAGAACCATTCTCTGCTGTAAAGGAAGCCTTCCTACTTCATCATAATCTTTGCCGTCGTAGTAGATCTTTCCCCTGGTCGGTTTTTCTAGTAGATTCAGAATCTTAAGCAGGGTCGTCTTTCCCGCACCATTAGGGCCAATTAGGCAACTCACTCTATTTTCTCGAATTTCTAAGTTGACGTTGTGGAGAATGACTTTGTGATCGAAGCTTTTACTCAGCTTCTCTACCTTAACTGTCATCTTCTTCCTGCTCCCTGCAACAGTTGAAGGGGAATGCTTATAAGAACACAAACCCCCAAAAGGATTATGCCCAAGACTACCGCCAACTCAAATCTTCCTTTCATAGTCTCCAGAGCTATGGCCGTGGTCATAACTCGGGTACTCCCTTTAATGTTTCCCCCAACCACCATAGTCATTCCCGTCTCCCCGATCAGCCGAGCAAAGGCCATAATTAGAGCCGCCGACAAGGGATATCTTGACTCTTTAAACATAGTCACCACCATCTGAGGTAAGTTAGCTCCTAGAGTGAGGGCTGTTTCTCTGACATCTCTTTTCACACTTTGTAAGGCTGCTAGACTCAGAGAGGTCAGGATGGGAATTGCTAGAAGAGCCTGAGCCACAATCATGGCCCAGGGGGTATAAAGCAGGCCGACCGCACCCAAGGGACCCCTTCTGCTAAGAAGAAGATAAACAATTAATCCAATAGCTACCGCGGGAACCATAAGGAGACTGTTAATTATGCTGATAATAACTCTTCGGCCGGGAAAATCTTTCAAGGTCAGCAAAAGGCTCAAAGGAAGGCTAGCAAAACTCGAAAAGAAGACAGCAGTCAAAGAAACTCGAAAAGAAAGAAGAACAATATTCAAAACCTCCTTATCAAAAGAAGAAGTAAATTCAATTAGCCGAGATAAACTTTCCACCAGATAGGCCATTTATTGATCCTCCTGGGCATTGGGAATGAAGAGAGGCTCTCCGAACTCCGCCAATCCATATTGCCCAATAATTCCCTGTCCCTCTTTGCCAGTAATGTATTTTACAAACTTCATGGCTAAATCGTATTTTACCCAAGGATGTTTCTGAGGAGAGACAGGGATGACACCATAGGGATTAAAGAGACGCCCGTCTCCCTCACAAAGAATGGTTAGATCTAGCTCTTTCTTCAGATGAAGATAGGTCCCCCGATCGCTCAGAGTATAGGCCCTTTTCTCATTAGTAATACGCAGGGTAGAGGCCATTCCACTGCCTGATTCAATATACCAACTTCCCTCAGGCTTAACTTTTGAGATTTTCCAAAGACCCATCTCCTTGATATGGGTGCCCGAGTTGTCTCCTCGAGAAACAAAACCAGCTTTGCTAGTAGCGATCTTTCTTAAGACCCTCAAGATATCCTTTTCGCCTCTAATTTTGGCAGGATCCTCATCAGGCCCCACAATGACAAATTCGTTGTGCATTACCTGGTACCTTTTGGTCCCGTAGCCCTGTGCTATAAATTGGTCCTCTAAACTACGAGCATGAACCAAGATCAGATCTGCGTTACCATCTTTGGCTGTTCTGATAGCTGCTCCCGTCCCTACCGCGATTACCTTAACTTTGACTCCGTACCTTTCCTCAAAAGGAGGTAGGAGGACATCTAATAGACCCGAGTTCTCCGTGCTGGTAGTGGTAGCCAGTCTGAGCACTCTTTCAGTGGCTTGCCCTAAGAATGGCAAAAAACTGACTTTCAGGCTAAGAACCAGACTTACCAACAAGCCAGTCCACAATTTTCTTCGAACTTTCGTACTCAATCTGGCTCACTTTCCCGTGAGCTATTCTCATAAAAAAAACCGATCCCCCATGTTGGTAAGAGATCGGCTTAATTTCCTCCTTTCCAAACACGGGAGGCACAGCGGTTTCCCGCCATACCCTATCGGCCAGATCCCCTGGGAGTGCCTTTAGGGACTCTGACTCGGAGAACCTTCTCATAAAGATTGACGAAATTTATAAAAGAGCTTATAAATAAAATTACCTTAGATTTAGACATATGTCAAGCGAAAAACTCCTGGAATTTTCCCAAATTCTATCTGAAATCTTAAGCCTTGTCACCCATAAAGCCCTTTTTCACGCTCTCACCTTCAGAGTTCCCCTTTACAACGTGTTGGAAAAACGATATGAAATTGGAGGGAATCTCCAGTAAAAA
>JBHIEA010000144.1:0-5009 GCA_046760365.1 bacterium | reverse complement strand
CTGGGATCTCTGCCGTGAATAGTTACTTCAAGTTTTTCTTCTTGATTCATCTCTGCGCACTCTGCGATCTTTGCGGTGAACAGTTACTTCTTGGTTAACCAGTTGAGTGGCTAATCGAATGGCTGCAATTAAGCTCTTTGGGGAAGCAGTCCCCCTGCCAGCGCGGTCAAAAGCAGTGCCATGGTCAACAGAGGTACGGATCAGAGGAAGTCCCAGGGTAATACTGACTCCCCCAGAAAAATCCCACAGTTTGAGAGGGATATGCCCCTGGTCATGATACATAGCAATGACAAGATCAAATTCCCCATCTTTAGCCCGATAAAAAACGGTATCCGGGGGTATTGGTCCGGCTACGTTCATGCCCTGCGAACGAGCTTCTTTAACGGCAGGCAAAATCTCAGTAATCTCCTCTCTGCCAAATAAACCCATCTCTCCTGCATGAGGATTGAGGCCTGCCACGGCCACACTTGGCTCGGGTATACCCAATTTCTTGACAGCTTCGAAACCTAGTCTAATGACGGTAAGGACCCTTTCCTTTTTTACTGCTCGGCAAGCCTCGGTTAAAGGAAGATGTCCACTCACGTGGGCCACCCTCAAATTCCCCACTATCAGCATCATACAGACCTCTTTTACCCCGCAGAGTTCAGCAAGAATTTCCGTATGGCCGGAATAATGGTACCCTGCCTTATTAAGAGACTCTTTGTTTAAAGGAGCAGTAACTATTGCCTGGATCTTTCCTGATAATGCTAGATCAACGGCTCGCCGAATATACTCAAAGGCTGCTTTACCGAACACAGGATCCACTCGACCCTTGAGGAAAGCCCCATGATCAATATTATGTAAGTCAAGAACTTCGATGACTCCCTTAGCAAATCGGGCATCGGCTACTCTTTCTATCTCTTCAACCTTAACGTCTATCCTCGTAATATTAAGGGCATCTTGGATGGTAGCAGAATCCCCAACGACCAGAGGCCTGCATAAGCGGCGCACTTCAGGAGAAACAAAGGCCCTAACAATGATCTCAGGTCCTATTCCAGCAGCATCACCCATGGTGATGCCCACTATTGGCTTACCGGAAACCACTTTAGAAAAACTCCTTCAACCACTCCTTAATTCTTACCCCGAGTTTGTCCTTGGAGGCAAGCTCTTCTCTTCTCTTTATCCCATAGAGAACCAGACCGACAGCCGTAGCGTATATGGGGCTAGTAAACTCCTTAGGCTCATTTATATGAGTATACCCAATCCTTGTGGGCAGCCCCAATACCTTTTCGGAGATTTCTTTGATTCCTCTGAGCAATGAACATCCTCCTGTAAGCACAACTCCGGCTGTTACTAAATCCTTATACCCACTTTTTTTAAGTTCCCCATCCACATGTTCGAATATCTCCTCAACCCGTGGCTGGATCACCCCAACTAACTCCTCTCCACTTACCATATGGGTCTCTCTTCCAGCCACCCTTTCTACCTCGATCCTATCATCAGTATCAAGGCAACTCAGACAAGCTGATCCATACCTAACTTTGATCTCCTCCGCTCTTGCCGTGGTAGTGTGAAAACCCACGGCGATATCGTTGGTAACATGATTACCCCCTACTCCCAGTACCTTAGTATACCTTATACCCTCTCTTAGAAAAATAGCTAAATCAGTAGTCCCTCCACCAATATCAAGAAGAACCACTCCCAAATCCTCCTCCTCAGGAAAAAGTGTAGCCATAGCTGAGGCTAAGGATTGAAGAACCATTCCCTCGCAGTCGCAGCCTGATTGCAGGACGCTATTTTCAATGTTCTGTCGGCAGGTAGAGGCAGCAGTAATGATATGCGCTCTTACTCCTAGAGTGGCGGCGCTAATTCCAATGGGTTTTCTTACTCCACTTTGACCATCCACGAGAAACTCCTGGGGTAGAACATGAATAATTTCTCTATCCGGAGAAAGAACTAGACGAGAAGCATCCTCTAGCACTTTTTCTACATCTCTGGCTGTAATTATCCTATCGGCCTTTTCTATTTTAACCAAACCATGACTATCTTGAGCCTGAATGTGATCACCGGCAATGCTAACCCAGCTTTGTCTCACCTTCAGACCAGCATCAGACTCGGCCTTGGTTAAAGCTTTTTTGACAACTCGGGATGCTTTCTCAATATCAGTAATTACTCCTTTATTTAGCCCTTCAGAGGGATCTATTCCAATTCCTATAATTTCGAAATCTCTTTTTTCTTTCATTTTAGCAATGAGAACACAGATTTTGGTTGTCCCAATGTCTAATCCCACCAGAACGTCATCCTTCAAGGTTGCCCCCGTCTTTTTCAGATAAACTATTCGGTTCCCACTACAATCTGATCTCGAAAACGGATATCTAGATATTTAATCCTTCTTCGGCTCCCTCCTTTGGCGGCTAAAATCAAGGGAAGATAGGATAAATAAGCTAGCTGAGGAGATTGTCCCAAATAAATCCGGGGACCATTCTTAAGATATCCAACCATGGACCCTTTGTTATCCATCTTTATTTTGGAAAAGGATAGTCCTAATTCTTCGGCAGCACGAACAATCCCCACCGCCAACTTTATTTTTTCCGGTCTGGATGACCAGCCATTGCCCACCAT
Organism: bacterium; assembly: GCA_046760365.1. Classification (GTDB taxonomy): domain Bacteria; phylum Aerophobota; class Aerophobia; order Aerophobales; family AE-B3A; genus AE-B3B. The sequence continues at coordinate 2,408 of JBHIEA010000144.1, read as the reverse complement.
CATGGGTAGCTCCGCGATCTTCTTTCCCTTTCCTAAAATAACTCCCTCCTGGTCTACCTCATAAAGACTACCTTTTTGGGAGAGGTAAACAAAAGGTATTCTTTCCTCTACCTGAATGAGGACTGTAGAAGGAAGAATTCTTTTAACTTCAGTGGTCTTGACCAGCCTACTAGAACTTATTGACTTAGCTACTCTCCTTAAGTTAATCTGAAAAATGGATTCACCGGCTCGAATATTTGCCCATTTCAATATTTGCGCCTGGGATAATCGGCTAGTTCCTTCAACCCGGACAGCCTTAGTCTCAAAATAAGGAGAGGTTAAGATAGATTTACCTATTACCCATCCTAAAATCACCAAGGCAACAGGTAGAATGAGAGCTTTAAGTTTTCTTTGACGCCGCAAATGTTTCCTTTTCTCCCCCAATCCCAGCGAAAAATTTCCACTTCGAAAATCTGTCCTCATCCTCTATCCAATCCTCTTCGTCTCCTGGGGTTAAAAATTTATCTTATTAAAATTAAAGAGATTTTAGATTATCTCCAATTCGGGTTCTAATAAGATACCAAATCTGTCCTGGACTCTTTTTTTCACCTCCTCTATTAGCCCAAGTACGTCCTGAGCTGTAGCCTTCCCTTTGTTGATGATGAAGTTAGCATGCTGATGCGAAACCTGAGCATCTCCTATTCTTAGACCCGGACATCCAGCCTGCTGAACAAGATAACCAGCCGGATAGGATGAAGGATTTTTGAACACGCATCCTGCGGAGGGAAAAGAAATCGGTTGGGTAAGAATTTTTCTCTTTCTTGTCTCTCTCAAGCGGGAAAAAATGTCCCCCTTTTTTCCCGGAGACAAGGACAAATTAACCTCAACTATCACCCAATCTTTGTGGTGCGTAAGAAAAGTAGAGCTACGATAGCCAAAATTCATATCTTTATTTGAAAGGATCAGGCAGCCATCATCTTCATCCAGTATTTTGGCCGATAAAACCTTCTGGGAAAGCGATCGTCCAAAGGCACTGGCATTTCTTGCTATTGCTCCTCCTACTGTTCCTGGAATTCCAGATAGAGACTCCAATCCTGAAAGTCCCTTTTGGGCTGTAAAATCTATTAAAGTGGATAAATCTGCCCCGGCTCCTACCTTTATTTCCTCCTTGTGATTCTCTATTTTCCTGAAGGAACCGCCCAACTTAATTACCACTCCTGGGAAACCTTCATCTGCTACCAGCAACTTGCTTCCATTGCCAATAACAAAAAAGGGGATCTTCTCTCTTTTACAAAAGGATAGGATCAGCTTGAGATCCTCCAGATCCTCCGGAACTGCAAAGAAATCGGCTACCCCCCCTATTTTTAAAGACGTTAGATTCTTCATAGATTGACGAACCACTATTCTACCTTTAATCTTCGGAATCTGATTTTCCTTGATCTGCATGGCCTTTCCCTCTCTCCTGGGCAAGTTTGTTGTCTATTTTATCCTAACTGTTATGACAAGTCAACTGTCCGCACTCAGAAGATTTATGCGCCTATCGAGGGACTTTCCCCGAAGAGAGCGTATAGCGTTTAGCGGACAGTAAAACCCCGAACGACCACCACTTTCAGATTTACTCTATACGCTCTACGCTATCCGCTATACTAATACAGCGACGGAGGGGGCCTAGTCCCGAGATATTCTTGATTGAAGGAGAATTCTAAATGGAAAAAAGAAAACTACGCGTAAAGCTAAGAGACAGGACAGGTAAGGAGTATGTGAAGAAATTACGAAAAGATGGAATCTTACCTGCGGTACTCTATGGCCCCCATCTTAAAAAGAGTCTACCGCTCCAGATAGACATAAAAGAGCTCCACAGTTTTCTTTCCCACTCTGATAGGGCGAGGATCATCACTCTGGAAATAACTGATCAAAAAACGGATAAACATCACGATGTCATAATTAAAGACTTACAGCGAGATACCATAAAAGGTGGTCTCCAGCACCTTGATTTTTTTGCGGTCACTCGCGGAGAGACTGTAACTACCACCGTACCAATATCCTTTGTGGGAAAGTCCCAGGGAGAAAAAATCGGGGGTATCGTCGAACATCTGGTACGAGAACTGGAGATAGAATGTCTACCTAAAGATCTTCCTTCCTTCATTGAGGTGGATGTAACTCCTCTCGACCTGGGTGATTCCCTCAGCGTAAGAGATATAAAGGTTCCAGCGGGTATAAAGATTCTCACCCATCCTCAGGAGTTGGTAGTCTCCGTAGTTTCACCGGTTAGAGAAGAAGTAGTCGAGGTAGAAGAAAAAGAAGCAGCCGAAGAGGTGGAGGTGGTTGGCAAGGAGAAAGAGGTAGAAGAGAAAGAAAAGGAGGAGACCCGGAAAGAGGATAAGGGCAAGGAATGAGGCTGATATTCGGACTGGGCAATCCAGGGCCCG
>JBHIEA010000143.1:0-5061 GCA_046760365.1 bacterium | reverse complement strand
GACCCGTAAATAGACCCGGCTGCTGCCCGGTTACTACGGCAAAGTTATTCTCGCTTAGCAGGAGCTTGATATTTTGCATCACTTTTGGAGGAGCATTGAGCATCTGATTGTACCGGGTAAGATTTTTGACTACTTGGGGTCTGTTTACCTGGACCTTCCTGAAATTCGTGGTTCTAAAGTGAGCTGGAAAAAATTCAGTGATTTTAGGGGAGCAGCGAAGATAGTCGAGAGTTATGGGTTGGGATATTATCTTGGAGGCGGGTAAAACCTTAGGTAACATGCTGATATCACTTTAAGAAAAATTTGGGATTACTCGTGGATAAATCTAAGCCTCTCTTTTCTCATAGCGAGAATTCTTTCCTTAAGTTCACGGTATCTTTCACTTCATTATGGCTCATAAAGAATAATTGTCAATTCAAATCGATAGATGGGCCGGGAGATTATTATCTGGTAAAGTTTCTCTATCATCCCTTCCGGAAGTCCTTGTAGTCCCAAAAAACCAGGCTTGCAATTCGTCCAGTTCTCTGCTATTCTCTTTCTTGTCCATCGCATCCTCCTGTTCGATGAGGCGCGGAGGGTTTCGTCAGAGTCATCCAGTTCTGCAGAAATCACCGGACATAACCGTGATTTATGCTGATGTGGAAAAACTTTCAGAGTCGTGCAGTCTCATGAGGGTACAACTCCTTCTATTCTGGTCCAAAAGAACCAGCAAATAGTCAAAAAGGAGGGAAAAAATGAATGCCCGGGAAAAGTTTCTAAGGACCATGGAATTTGATCTCAGCGTACCACCTCCTCTATACGAGATGGGCTGGTGGATTGGAACTATGAGACGTTGGTACAGCGAAGGACTTCCCAAGATTCAGGGTGTTCCTGAAGATCTTCCCTCAGGAGAATCGGTTAGAGGACCCTTGATAGGGGGAGACAGAAAATGTACCGACCCCGCCACAGTGGTTAATTTTGATAAAGGAAGTGAGAGATTGCCTCTAGAACATTGGATTTTTCCAGAATTTAACCCCCGGGTCCTTCAGAAGCTTGAAGACCGGCTGGTAGTGATTGATGAGATGGGAATAAAAAAGAAAATCTCCCGGGAAAATGACAGTATTCCGGAATACTACGAGTGGCCGGTCAAGAACCGGGAAGACTGGGAGAAATTTAAAGATCAAAGACTCAATCCTGAAATCCCAGAGAGATACCCTGAGAATCTTGATGAGTTAATAGAAACATTTGAGGATAGAGATTATCCCCTCTCAATCGGAGGTCTTCCAGTTGGTTTCTTTGGCTCCTTGCGTTACCTTATGGGGGAGGTAAAGCTTTTCATCAGCTATTACGATGAGCCTGAGCTGATAAAACAGATTATCAACGATCTGGTGGATTTCTGGATTGAGCTCTGGACCCCCGTTCTTTCACGAATAGAGGTTGACTGGGTAAATATGTGGGAAGATATGTGCTACAAAACCGGCCCCTTGATCTCGCCGGAGATTTTCAGAGAATTTATGTTGCCTGCCTACCAAAGATTTACCTCCTTTTTGAGGGAAATGGGAGTCGAACACATCATAGTAGATACTGACGGAAACTGTTGGGAGCTCATTCCTCTTTTTCTCGAAGGAGGAGTAACTGGTCTTTTCCCTATGGAAGTTGCCGCAGGGATGAATGTGGTCGAAGTGAGAAAACGGTATCCAAATCTCCAGATTACGGGGGGAATCGATAAGAGAGCACTGATCGGAGGAAAAAAGGAAATCGATAGAGAGCTGAAGGCAAAAATCCCTTTTATGTTAAAAAGAGGGGGCTATATCCCCCATGTGGACCATCACATTCCTCCAGATGTTCCTCTGAAGAATTTTGTCTATTATCGAAATCAGTTAGAAAAGATGGTTCGTGAACCTGGGATGTGAAAGAAATAATTCTTGAGTTTCATTAATGTAAACCATCAGATTCTCGTCTCAGCCCATAGGTAAAGGTTCGTCTACAGGTAAAGTTCAAAATTAAGCCAAGAGGTAATTGATGCCGGAACTACCAGAGCTCGAAGTCCTAAGAGAAAATTTAACCTCCAAGATTTTGGGCAAAAAATCGAAACCATAAAGATTCTTAATCAAGAATCGATTGTAGGGATCGAAAATGCTTATGCAGGTGGGCAAGCTACCGAGACCGAAATACCTACTAACGCCCCGGCTGCCAAACCCAGGGCAGAATCCTCAAAGACCGTAGGTTTTCCCGGTTCCTATAACTCACAGTCCTTTCAAAACCAACTAGTCAAATTGATCCTCTTCTATCTTCTCTAAAAGCTGGGGGATTTCATCCTCCACTATCCATGGCTCATAACTTGTCTTATTAAGTTCTTGAATGAATCTAGACGGCTTCATAATTGTTGCCTGGCGCCAGCCTCCCCCCATGATAGGGTAGCATAAATAAAGCTCTTCTTTAGCCCTGGTTGTGGCTACATAGAGAAGTCTTCTCTCTTCCTCAACCCTCTCCCCTGACTCCAAAGCTCGAGCGGAAGGGAATCTTCCATCGGCCAGCCACACTATAAATACCTGCGACCATTCCAAACCCTTAGCCTGGTGAACTGTGCTCAGGACAACCCTTTCATCTTTCTCCCCACCTGCTACTACAATCTCAGATTCCACGCTTCCCAGAAGAGCAAGTTCACTGAGAAATCTTCTCACTGAGCGGTATTGAGCAGCGAAATTACTCAGTTGGTTTAGGTCCTCCATCCTTTCCGCAAAGTCCGGATATCTGGTCTTAAGATAATCTCCGTAACCTCCCTCCAGGACGATCAAAATCATCTCGGCCGGATTTTTCTTGAGTCTAGGTGGCTGAAGGCTCTTCATCGTACGGATAAATTCAGACCATTCTGGGGGAATTCCTCGGAAAAATAAAGAAAAAACCTTTTCTGAGACAATTGATTTTAAAGGCTCAGAGCCAGAAGAGATATACTTCCAGATTTTATCAGCCGTAGCTGGTCCCACTCCTGAGATAAGTTTAAGAATCCTTTTCCAGGAAAGTTCATCCAGGGGATTAATCATAATCTTCAGGTAAGCGGTAACGTCCTTAATATGGGCCCGCTCAAAGAATCTTAACCCTGAACGAACCTGATAAGGAATGCCCCGACGAGTAAGTTCCATTTGAATCTCCAAGGAGTGATAGTGGGAGCGATAAAGTACGGCTATCTCGTCTAACCCATACCCCTCCTCTCGCAGTTCCAGGATCCTCTGAGCTACAAACTGAGCCTGTTGGGATACATTTTTTAAGGGAATAAGAGCCGGCTTAGCTTTCGGTTTTTTAACCGAGACGAGAACCTTAGGAAATTGCCTCTTGTTATGAGATATCACATCATTGGTAAAGTCCAGAATTTCCGGGGTACTCCGATAGTTAGTCTCCAACTTGACGATTTTTGCCTCAGGATATCGAGCAGGAAATTCCATAATATTGGCGAAATTTGCTCCTCGGAAAGAGTAAATGCTCTGGGAGTCATCCCCCACTACCATAATATTTCGGTGATAGCTGGCTAGCTCATCTACAATATCAGCCTGGATCTTATTAGTATCCTGGTACTCATCCACCAGGATATGGAAAAACTTCTCGGAGTAAATTTTCTTTATCTTCGCGTGTTCGATTAAAAGTCGCTGCCAGTTAAAAAGAAGATCATCAAAATCCATAAGATTCAATTCTTCCTTACGTCTTTGGTACTGCTCAGCTACCCGCTTAATATCAGGGGTAAGGAACTCAAAAAAAGGGTATTTTTCTTCTATTACTTTCTCCATCTCTTTTCTAGTATTTATGGAGAAGCTGATAATGTCCAATAGAACCTCTCCTTTAGGAAACCTTTGGTCTTTAGTGGGAATTTTTAAATCGGTCACGCAAACTTCTAGAAGATCCTTAGAGTCCTCCCTGTCGATGATAGTAAAATTATTCTGGTGCCCTAAAAGGTGAGCATGACGCCTCAAAATGAGATTTCCAATATGATGGAAGGTGCCTCCCCAGATTTGCCTCACCTCCCCGGCCACCAGTAACTCTACCCTATGGAGCATTTCCCTGGCAGCTTTGTTAGTAAAGGTGACCAGAAGAATTCTACCTGGATCTACCCCTGATTCGATGAGCCAGGCCACCCGATAGGTCACCGTTCGGGTCTTTCCACTCCCCGCCCCGGCAATAACTAGGATAGGACCTCCTTCGGTGGTCACCGCTTCTAGCTGAGCAGCATTCAAATGCATCTCATAATCCACCTTGAATTCCTTTAGTCTACCTGATGTCTTTAAGGTATATTTCTTCAATTGGTGAGCTTTTTCCACTTTTCAGGTTCAAGCATCATCCCATCACTAGCAGAAATGACCTTTATGCCCAGTTCTTTTTCTAGCTGCTCGGCCAGCTTCCAGGGCTTGGCTCTTAGTATGGTCATCCCAAAATGAGTCAAAATAGCAACCCGGGGACGGATCTCTTCAATTATTTTTTTAGCCTCATCAAGGCAGAGATGATCGAGATGACTTGGTTTCAACCTCACCACATTTATGGCCAGGATATCACCTCTATAGTGCTTTACTAACTCGGGAAAGAAGCGGGTGTCAACAATAAAGGAAATGGTGTATTTGCTGGTTTTAAAATTTAAACCATAAGTCTCCACGTTCCCGTGGATATGCTTGAGGGGGGTAGTGAAGCTAACGTGTTTTATCTGGTAGGAACCTTTCTCTTTTAAGATTTTCACTTCTTTTACATATGATCTCACGTATTTGAGTACTACCGGATCGACCGACAAAGCATCTTGGGGAGCAAAAAGAGACCCTCTTTTTTTAAAGCCTCCTTCTGTCATAGCCTCAATCATAACATTCACATCGGATGAGTGATCAAGATGCTTATGGGAAAGGATTATAGCATCAAGTTTGGTAGGATCAAGCTTGGGTCTACTCGAAGTGCACTTAACCAACGCCCCTGGCCCTGGGTCCAAACAGATATTAACTCCATCCAGACACAGCCAGATTCCTCCTGAGGCCCGAAGCTGTTTGAATACCACGACTCGAGCCCCGGCAGTACCCAGAAATTTAATGTAGTCCATTAAATTTTTCCCTT
>JBHIEA010000142.1:0-5087 GCA_046760365.1 bacterium | reverse complement strand
AAATTGTGAAAGATTTGGAGCAAAGACAAAAACGAATTTCCTATCTTAATAGTAACGGAAAAGTACAGAACTCAGCTTGATGCGCTGTATGAGGATTAGAGCTTGTCCCAAAGTGACGGGATATAAGGTCATTGCTCGCCCTGTTAAATAATTGGCAATAGAACACGTTTATTCATTCAGAGAGATGTGGTCTCCTAATATTGTGAGCATTGATAGATCATTATGTATTTAACAGGGTCAGCATCTTTCCAGAGGTCGAGGAACTTCTCATAATGCTCTATGGCTTGGCCTTTCCAGCCTTTTTGCTCGTACAATTTAGCCAGTAACACTCCTGAGTATTCAATTTGACACTCCTCTCACAAATTGTTATCCTTTTGCCGCATAATAAAGGGGAACAATGGGAGTAGAGTGTCCTAAATGCAAAACCGAGAACACCTCTGATTCAGAATTCTGTAAAAAGTGTGCAGCACGTCTTCATCCTTCAGAGGAAATCTCCATTTCTCACACTGAGACTCTCGAAGCACCCACTGAAGAATTAACTAGAGGGAGTATATTTGCAGGAAGATACGAAATCATTGAAGAGCTTGGAAAAGGAGGCATGGGTAAGGTCTACAGGGTGGAAGATAAGAAGATTAAGGAAGAAGTTGCATTAAAACTCATAAAACCTGAAATCGCTTCAGATCAGGCAATGATTGAGCGATTCCGGAATGAATTGAAACTTGCTCGCAAGATTACGCATAAGAATGTGTGCCGCATGCATGACTTCCATGAGGAGGAAGGAATCCCTTTTATCACTATGGAGTATGTTGCAGGTGAGGATTTAAAAAGCTTCATTCGTAGCAAAGGAAATTTAACAGAAGAAGAAGCAATTTCAATAGCCAAGCAGGTATGTGAAGGACTGGCTGTGGCTCATGAGTTAGGAGTAGTGCACCGGGATTTAAAGCCACAGAACATCATGATAGATGAGAAAGGCAATGCCAAGATCATGGATTTTGGGATAGCCCGTTCTATTGAGGCTCCAGGAGTGACTGCGACAGGGATGATGATAGGAACACCGGATTACATCTCTCCTGAACAAGCAGAGGGAGAGGAGGCAGATCAGCGGTCGGATATTTATTCCTTAGGATCGATTCTCTATGAGATGGTGACAGGGAGTGTCCCATTTAAAGGAGATTCAGCTCTAAGCGTAGCTTTAAAACACAAGACAAAAGTCCCTTCGGAACCGAGGGAGCTCAATCCTGAGGTTTCAAAGGAGCTTAGTCGTTTGATACTGATATGCATGGAGAAAAATAGAGAGAGAAGGTATCAGACTGCTGAGGATCTTCTTGCTGATCTGAGGAACATAGAGGAGGGCTCCCCCCTTGGAACGAAGATTAGACCAAGGCGAAGAACTTTCGCTACAGCAATAATCCGAAAAAAGCTCTTTATTCCGGCTCTGGTTGTTGCTCTTGCTATTATTACAGTGGTAATCTGGCAGCTTCTTCCCCAAAAGGATACTATTCCTTTAGCTACCTCGGGTAGACCTTCTCTGGCCATCTTGTACTTTAAAAATAACACTGGAGATAAAAACTTAGATTTTTGGAGAAATGCTCTTTCTGATTTGATGATAGACGACCTTTCTCAATCGAAATATATATATGTTTTAGCTAAGGACAGACTTTTCATTATTATGCGGAAGTTGAATCTTCTAGAGGCGAAGGATTATTCTTATAAAGAGATAAAGCAGGTAGCGGCTCAAGGAGTTGTCAATCATATATTACAGGGAAATTACGCCAAAGCAGGTAATCTTTTTCGAATAAATATTACACTTCAGGATGCAAGCAGTGGGGAGCTTGTAACTTCTGAATGGGCAGAAGGTACGGAAGATAAGATCTTTTCCATGGTGGATGAGTTAACAATGAAGATCAAGGAGAATTTTAACCTCTCCGAAGAGGAGATAGCCGGTGACATCGATATGGAAGTGGGAAAGATCACGACCAGCTTTCCCCAAGCGTATAGATATTTTAGCGAAGCGGAGAAGCATTACTACTCAGGAGATTACCGAAAAGCAATCCTCATAGGAGAAAAAGCGATAGAAATCGATCCTGAGTTTGCCATGGCCTACTACGGCCTGGCCTGGTGTTACGGGACGATGCGTTATAACTCGGAGGCAAAGAAGTACTTTCAAATGGCAATGAAATTGACAGATCGAATATCCGAAAGAGAGCGCCTTCGAATCCAAGGAGATTTTTACAGACAGTCAGAAAAGACCTATGATAAAGCTATTGAGGCATACAGAAAACTGTTGGAGCTTTATCCAGAAGATTGGATTGGAAATAACAGCTTGGGGCTTTTATACTACAGTAGTCTGGAAGAATGGGATAAGGCCATAGAACGATTGGAAGTGAATGTGAAGAATAAAGTTGAAAATCCTTATTCTTATGAGAATATAGCATGGGCATACAGGGCTAAGGGAATGTATGAAAAAGCTGAAGAAGTTCTTCAGAATTATCTCAGTGATATTTCAGATCATTTTTGGATCCGTTGGCAATTAACCCATAATTATCTGTGTCAGAGGGAGTTTGGCCTGGCCATGGCTGAGATAAATAAGGCGATTTCCCTTAATCCGAATAATCCTAGTAATATCTCTCTTAAGGGTAATATTCACCTTTATAAAGGGGATTTGATCAAAGCAGAAAAAGAATATAAAAAGCTTCTAGAAATAGACGAACCCGCAAATCAAAGAACTGGCAGACAAAAACTTGCAGATTTATGCCTATTGCAGGGAAAATTCGAAAGATCAAGAGAGCAAGCTAAACAGGGAATTACACTGGCAGAAAAGATGGGTGAAAAAGACTGGGCGTCGAGATTTCATTCATATTTAGCATATTTGTATCTCAAAACAGGAAATTTCAAGCAAGCTCTGGAAGAATGTAATAGATCGTGGAGTAATGCTGTTGAAGCAGGGGGAATAGGTAGACAGATAAGGATTTTATATTGGGAAGGCTATACTCATTTAAAGTTGAACTCAATGGACGAGGCGCTTAGAGTAGCGGATGAGCTTAAAGAACTAATCGAACAAGGAATGAACAAGAAAGTCATGAGATTTTACTTCCTTCTCATGGGAAATATAGAGCTTGAAAGAAGGAATTTTTCTAAAGCCATTGAATATTTTAAAAGAGCTTTGTCCTTGCTATCATATCAAAACGGATCAGGAGATGATCATGCATTATTTATTGATTCTTTGGCTTTAGCTTATTATAAGACAAAAGATTTAGAGAAGGCACGAGAAGAGTATGAAAGAATAATTTCCCTTACTTCAGGAAGACTCTCTTGGGGAGATATATACGCCAAGAGCTTCTACATGCTGGGAAAGATTTATGAGCAAAAAGACTGGAAAGGCAAAGCCATAGAGCATTACGAGAAATTCCTTGACCTCTGGAAAGATGCTGACCCCGGTTTTTCCGAGGTTGAAGATGCGAAAAAGCAAATGGCATCACTCTAGAGCAAGTAACACTTTGTTATCTCTCTTTATCGAATCTAACCCCCGTTTATATTTAATTATAGGAATTGGAAAGTTTTTTTAAAATTGGACGTGAACTGGCAAGGTAAGTGGAGAGGATGCTCAAGGCTTTAATTGATTCACTGGATAAGAAACCCTTGAAACCTTGACTCCTTGAAACCTCGAAACCTTTGCCAAGTGAAACGAGGCATATTTTGTTTTGAGTTTTCATCTTTTTTTATAAAATGTAGAGAATGAACTCAATGCTGTTATTTCGGATGGGCGGGCTGGGTGATTTACTGATTACCTTCCCATCTATAAATCTTTTACGAAAGACTCTCCATCCCTGTTCTATCACGCTCGTCTGCCGCGAAGAGTATGGCTTTATCCTTAAAGAGACAGGTGTTGTGGACAATATTATTTCGGCAGGTGCTTCGAAGCTCGCTCCCCTCTTTGCTTCTCCACCTTACCCGGAGGACATTACCTGCTGGCTTGAGGGCTTTTCCATGATCCTGGGATGGATGCAAAAAAAGGACTCTCTTAACCTTGAGACATTGTGCATCTCACGATTTAAGGGACGATGCCGATTTATAGTTTGCGACCAGGCCTATCATGGTCCTCTCAGCACCTTTTTCTTTCAAAAGACCGCTGAGTTTTTGCCCGATGAAAAAGTCCCACTCCCTTCCTTTAACGAATGCCTCCTTCTGCCTCTCACCACACAGCAAAAGCAAGATGGTTTGAAGCTCCTCGGGGAAAAGGCCCTGGTCTCAAAGGAGAAGCTCGCAGTCGTCCATCCAGGAAGCGGAACCAGAGATAAATGCTGGCCTCTCAAGAGTTTCCTCGAGAAATCCACCGTCTTGCCCCCATAGGTTTTAGAGGAGCCCTTGTCACAGGATTGGCAGAGCAGAGGATGGAGAGCGAGATAATTGCATCCTCTATTCCTGATGGATGGGTTTGGCTTCGAACGCCCCCTCTTCTCAAGCTTGCAGGTTTACTCTCCGCTTCAGGGCAATGAAGGGTCTGCGCTTTGCTTCCATTTCTTTTTTTAAGAGAAGTTTATAACACTAAAACAAATCAGAGTCAAATAACCCGGATAAAGTAAGCATCTTTTTTCCGTGATGATGAAAGGTCTTTGGGAATGGCTTCGCTCCCCTCAGATTTTTCACGCCATTCACTCACCGCTCTTCTCGGAGCCTGCGGAACTGCGCACCAATACTCTGTCCGAATAACAAATGCACTTTTGTCGTAAGGTGGCCTATTACATAATTCTCTCTCGTGCTCAAACAGTCCTCGGCTCCCGACTACGTCGGGTACCCTCGAAGAGCGGTTCGTGAAGGCTAAATCTTCCAAGGTCGCTCATCCATTCCCAAAGACCTTTCATCTAAGAGAAAAATAGTACTCATTTATCACGGGAAAAAAGATGCTTCCCGGGATAAATGTTCATGACCGCGGAGCCGGCTCATGAAATTTTCTGGAGTATTTTTTAACATTTTTTCCAGGAAACTGACAACAGCCTTAGAAGGTGAAATGAAGGGTGAAATTTCTGGGATGTCAGCTCTGTTTTCTGTGCCATTCCCAGGCAGTGGAGATGATGGTTTCTATATCC
>JBHIEA010000141.1:0-5107 GCA_046760365.1 bacterium | reverse complement strand
CCGTTGTAGAAAGAAATCCCTTTTGGGACCCAGTCTTGGAAAATGTCCAAGGCAACCCATCTAAAGATTCTCTTATCTATCGGCTTGGTGTATACTCCTCTGGCTAGCTCCGGCGCCGAGGTGTAAACAAGATTTTTATTTCCCATGGCTCTTAAAGCTGAGATGATCAAATCAGAACATTCGATGCCAATAGCATTAGCCAGGTCGGCTTGATGCAGGGCCGGTTGGTCCGCTATTTTGTAGGCGCTGCCCCAAAGCCAGGGAACTCCTCTCAGAGCCTCCATATATCTAATCAGCTTATTTTCATGGTTGGACAGCCTGCTGATTCGATGCACGGTGGGCTTGATGCCTTTATCATAGTCACTCACCGCAATGCCATGGGGCTGGGAGGGGTCTTCTTGGCCAGGAGAAGATATTATCTGGCTGTGGTAATTTGCCTCAGCTCTGAATCTAACTGTTCCCACTTCTTTTTTTGGATTAATCATCCAGCCTTTTTGTGGTAGAGGTTCTTGTTCATATTCAATGACCGCAAATGCCCGAAACTTACCCTCATCAGGACCCTTGGTGAAGACGTTGGAGTACCATTTGTACTCGGGTTCTGGATGAAGGGGTTTCATTCTTGGCATAATCCTGTACCAGTTTATCTCTAGAGGGCCCCAAAGTTCTTTCTTCCATCTTTTAAGCGATCCATCCGCGATGGTGTACTTTTTATTCCCTATTTTTAACCCCGGGGGCAGGGAATCATTGTACCCTAGATAATGATTTCCTCGGCTATCTTTTACTACCGCGAAAAGATGGATGGGCTCATCATAGCCGATGAGTTTACTAGTCTCATCAGGAATATCATTCGAACCAGAAACAATGACGAGCTCCTCCAGCTCAGGCGGCTCTTTCGGTGGGGAGGCAAGAAGCTCTTCTCCTGCCAGAATAGTCTGAAAAATCACCAGACCAAAGACTAAAACCATAGCTTTAAATTTTTCTATTCTTCTGAGAGTAAATTTCACCTTACTCTCCTACCTCTTCTCCGTTAACCAAGAATGAAATTTTTCTTCCCTCGGTGTATACAAGATTTTGCCGAGAATATCCCCCTATTCCAATTTCTGGCCTCTTTTCTCGCTCTATTCCACGACTAACTTCCCCCTCATCCTACCGTGCCCTAAACCACAGAAAACCGTACATCTGAAATTAAAGGTCCCTTTTTTATCTGCTACAAACTCGACTTCTACCGTTTTGCCTTCTCTTAACTCCACATTTACTCCAAACTCTGGCAGGCCGAAGCCGTGGGTAACATCGATGCTTTTGATCTTTAACTTAACCCGATCACCCTGCTTAACGGTAATGGTGTTCGGTTGATACTCGTACCTTTTCGCAGCTATACTAATTTCCTTGACTTCCGGGGACGCTATTTCAGCTTGGGGAATTCCATGTCCAGGTACCGATGGTGTTCCCATCCATTCACCGATCCACATGAACTGATTGGCGGCGGACATAGCGGAAGAGGTGGCAAATTGGGGATTGGTAAGCTTCCATTGACCTGAATCCACATCATAGACTGCCTCAGTGGCGAATACCGGTGCCTGACCAAACTCTCCCCCCGCCAGGGGAGGAGCGGGTACCCCATCCTCATCCTCTTGTCCTCCGCTAGGGGATCCTTCTGCTATCTGGAGACCAGATTTTTTCACCACATTATCGAAAAAGATGCTAAATCTTCTCCTCACGTCTCTATTTAATCCATGGATCATAACGTTAAATGCCCCCACCACATCGCCCACATCCTCAATAGTGTAAGTGTATCTGGAAGCACCCTCCGAGGTGGCGTAGAGACCAGCTCTTTCATTCCAGAGAGTCTGCATATAATCCCAGGCTTTTAATGCCACATCCTGGTATCCTTGGTTTCCCGTGACCCTGTAAGCCAGGATCAGCCCATATACCGCCCTTGCCTGGGTTGCCAGTTGAGTGAATCTTCCCTGGGTTTGGAGCTTGCCCTCATCAGCCATTCTATTGACTAGGTTCTGGGCGTGAAGAGGAATCAGTCTTTCTAAGGTGAGTATTCTTAAATCTTTCCTCTCGGTAATACTAACGTAGGAGGATAGAGCCGCCAGGGCCAATCCAATGTCACGGGTGGGTAGATCTAGATAGATGAATCTTGGATTGACTTTAACATACGCTTCTAAAGAACTGAGCAGCTCATCAGCCATCTTTAAGGCCGTTTGATGATCCAGGGGAGCCGCATACCATTTATACTCACCGCTGGTGTAGCTTGCCAGTTCCGAAAACGCCCAGAGCATCACCAACTGATCTTGAGGGGTGAAACTCGAGTCCGATACTTTCCCCTCTTTCCATCCATGCCTGAACAATCCATTTTCTGCCTTGAGGTCTTCCATCATGAACCCGGCTTGGATGGCGGCCTCGGTGCTCAGGACCAGGGCCCGGAAGTGATTCATAGGGTCAGGGCCCTCTACATCGCTAGCAAAGGACTTCGACCAGATAATCTCCTTGATCATGGTATAGCCCATGGCCTGGGGAGTGATGGTCTTATCAATCTTGCCCTGATCCCAGCGGAAGTTCGAAAGGTCATTGGGATCACCATTAAACTTGGTAATGAGGTGAGGATCTCCGGAGCTATATACCGCCTTAACCAGATAGGGATTCTTTGGTCCGGCTTCTATTCCGGCCATTTCCATCATCTTCATTACCTTTTCCTTAGGAGGCATGAACTGGATCCCCATACCGGACATCATTACCAGGTGTCCCAGATTGTATCTGGAGTACCAATAAGCCTCCGTAGCCGCATCATTAAAGGTGTAGGTTCTTGCCAGAGCTGTAGAAGTAAAAACCGATGGAGAGCAGCAAGGAGGGGCTTGAGGGGTTATTGCCAGAGCTGTAGAAGTGAGAGCCGTGGCTGGCTTACCTCCAAAATTCACCAAGACCAACATGAAGATAGTGAGCAACCCAACATAAACATGCTCTCTGCACTTTAACCAGGATTGGTTGCCTCTTCCCTTAGTACTCATTTTCTTTGAAAAGGCTTTTTTCCGCATGGTTATTTCCTCCTATAGCATAGAGTAAAACTCTAAGGACTTGTCATTCTATGCTTTAAAATCACCCCCTCTTGATTCATGTTTTCTAGGTAGAACTGGGGGAATCTTATCCCTGGTCGGTCGAGGATAAAAAAGAGATTTTGCTCTATATATAATAACAAGGTTTTTCTGGAAAATATTCTTTTAGCCCGTTAGTTTTTTCACCAAATTAAAGGACGGAAAAGCGGAGGTCATTTTATAATTATCCAGTAAAGGCCGAGAAAAATGCTGATTAATCCGGTAGTCATTAAGGATCCTTTAAAAAGCAACCTATTTCTGAGAAGAATCCTAAAAAACCGGGCCGTAACGAACCCATAGATCGACATGGAAGAGATTATACCGATTCCGACGAGAAGGACATAGAGAATACTTTTTCCCGTCGATTCTGCTAAGACTACGGGAATAGCTACCAGTAAAGCCCCTATACCACTGAGAGCGAATGCACCTCCCAGAACCATGGGAAGATGAGGATGAAGATGTCTGGCCTTATGTCTACCCCAAAGATGGAAGTGGAGATGACGGTGATTTTCCCCACTGTGGGCATGAAGGTGCCTATGGAGATAGAATTTACCTTTTAATAAATCGTACAGTATCCATCCTCCTAAGAACACTAACAACGTCCCTCCCAGAATCTCGCTTCCCTTTTCGAAAGATGAAGGAATAGTGAAATTCAAAATTATCCCCAGGGATCCGATAAGAGCAAGGGTAGCCATGTGTCCCAGGCTAAACCTAAGACCCACCATTAATGCCTCTTTACTCTTTGCTCCTCGGCTTACCAAAGTAGTTATGGCCATTAAATGATCTGGACCCAACGCATGAAGAAAACCCAAGATAAACATTACCCATAAAATTCTCATCTTTTAGACTTTCCGGCCTTTAACCCTTCAGATTATGCCCCTTTGGCTAACCTTTGGCCCAAAAGGTGAAAATCAGCAAGGAATATCAGCTACCAGCAGGTTGATTCTGTAATTATGGGAGCACGAGGAACACAGGGGGGAAGAAAGGAAAGGATTCCTGCCCCCAAGGCAATAAGGAAGGATACATTTTCCATTTTCTATTTGAGGAATCATCTCCCTTTGATTTCATGCTTTTTCTAGGCAGAACTGGCCAGAGCTCTGGAGAGAAGCTCGAGGAGTAATTTCTCATCCATATCTGAGACCACAATACAGGCCATTTTATTATCTCCCCACTGGATAACCTGGTAGCCTTTCAAGCTGGTGACATAAAATTCCTGCCCGTAGGCTTTTATTCTTTTAGCCCGGGGAAATCTTATTCCCGTGCAGTCAAAGACAAAGAAGGAGATTTTATGTAATCCCCTCCTGTAAGCGAGGTAGGCTGCATCTCGATCTTTTAGGTGACCGAGTCTCCCCCCCAGTAATTTGATCTCTTGGCCGGGGAACCGCGGCACCCTTACAGAGAAATCCAGCTTCCCTTCAAACCAAGAAAAGACCTCGTCTGGCTGGGAAGAAAGAATCTCCAGTGGTAGCCTCCCAGCTAGAAAGTTGGTGTGGTCTGTTACAACTTCCTCAAATACCGGAAAATAAGGTGTCCTGGCTGTCCGGTAAATGAGGAATAGACTAACCACCGCGGCCAGAATAGCTAGTATGGCAAAAGCATGTTTCGGTTTGGTGGACAGGAAAGAGTGAAATGTTCTCCAGAAAGAAGATCTTGCCTCCGCGAGTTCTATTTGTTCCATCACCTTTTTTCTCAGGGCCAGAGGAGCTTTGTCTCGAGGGATCTTTTCATTGATAACAGACTCAATCTTTTTTTCCGATTCAAATTCTAAGCTGCAAAGAGGGCATGAGTCAAGATGTGCTTGAACCTCCAAACTTCTCTTTCTGTTAAGCTCTGCATCCATGAAGGGATATAGATACTTTTTTATTTCCTGGCAATCCATAACTTTCAGTCCTCCCCATAGCCCTTCTTGCGAGCATGAGCAAAAAGTCTATTTCGAAGTTGCCTTCTAGCCCTATAAAGTCTGGACATTACGGTACCCTTGGGGCAGCCGACAATATTGGCAATCTCCT
>JBHIEA010000140.1:0-5108 GCA_046760365.1 bacterium | reverse complement strand
AGGACTCGCTCGACTATATCTTCTACATCTCTGAATCTTTCCTGAACAAACCCAGTCTGAGCAGAGGCAAACTTTGCCGGAAAAGCTTTAAGAGTATTTCTAAGAGATGTCTCGGCATTCAGCCTTTGCTTCCTTATTCTATCTATGGTTGCCTCGATAAGAAGTGGATCTTCCAATATTAATAGATGAGCCTGAAAAATGTATGATTCCTTCTCCCCTACGGTCTTCTTTACTCTTTTTTTTATCTCCTCCAGTTCCCTTTTTGATTCTTCCACCGCTTCTCTAAATCTCGCGATTTCAGCATCTACTTCTTCTTCTTTGATTTGATATTCTAGGATACAAACATTCTCCTTTTCCAGAATGTATGCTTTTCCTATAGCAATTCCAGGAGAAGCAGCTATTCCTTTAGGCATAAACCTCCTCCCTGGCTTGATAGAATTTTAAGACCTCACCCGCAAGATAAACCGAACCAGTAACACAGATTAGGTCCTGAGAGGCAGCTATGGAGCAAGCATAGTGAATGGCGTCTTGCACTTTTTGCTTAATTATTATCTGTCTCCAGCCAAATTTACCAATTCTTCTTTTTATTGAGACTGGTTCGAGAGCTCGGGGACTGTTTATTCCGGTAAGAATAATTCTCGTCCTCTCCCCATAGAGAGCCCTTCCTATCCCCTCCACATCTTTGTTCTTAAGAATACCAACGACAAAGATGATTCCTTTTTTAGGAAAGACTTCACCTAGACACTTGGAGAGCGCTTCCGCTGAAGCCTGATTGTGAGCGCAGTCTACGATAAAAAGCGGTGAGGTTGAGAGGACTTGAATTCTGGCCGGCCATTTTACTTTTCTTAATCCTGCCGCAACAGCCTCTTTTCGAATTGAAATTCCATATGGCTTAAGTAAATCTATTGCCCCTATAGCTGTGGCTGCGTTTATAGCCTGATGCTCACCCAGAAGAGGAAGGAATAAGTGATGATGATTTCCTCCAGTGATTCGTACTTGTATTATCTGACCTCTGGGGCTCACTTTCATTCTTTCAAACAAAATCTCTTTTCCCACTCGATACATCATAGCTTTCTTCTGTTTACAAACCTCTTCAATTACCTTCAACACCCCTCTAGGCTGGGGAGAGGTGACAACTTTTGTTTCTTCCTTAATGATGCCGGTTTTTTCTCTAGCAATGGAGATCAACTCTTTTCCCAGCTCCTTGGTATGATCCGAACTTATCTGCGTAATAACCGCCACTAGAGAATTAGCTACATTAGTGGCGTCTAGTCTTCCTCCTAATCCTACCTCAAGGACCGCAAAATCTACTTTTTTATAAAAAAAATAATGAAGAGCAACCGCCGTATAGATTTCGAAAAAAGTTGGAGGCGAAGGAAAGGGAAAGATTTCTAGCTTTGATCTTATCTCAGAGACAAAAAGAGCGAATTCTTTTTTCCCAATTAATTCGTCCCCTATTCTTATTCTTTCCCGGGGATTAACTAGATGAGGAGAGGTGAATAACCCAACCTTGAAACCGCTCTCCTTCAAAATGGAACCCACCATAACAGCGGTAGAGCCTTTGCCCTTGGTGCCGGCAATATGAATGATTTTTAAGTGCTGATGAGGATCTCCCACCAGTTTCAAAATATGTCTTGTTCTCTCAAGATTTAAGAACTTTTTTTGATAGGGGAAATTTTTCTCACGTTCATAATTAATCAAAGAATCTAGATATGCTAATGCTTCTGTGTAGGAGGGCATGGAATTTTTATTTCAAATCCTTATAAATGGGAAATTGCTGACAGAGTTCTCTTACCCCACTTCTAATTTTTTTTCTCAGAGTTTTATCCTTCGGGCTCGATAGTATTTTATTTATCCACCCTCCAATTTGTTGCATCTCCGGTTCCCTCATTCCTCTGGTAGTGAGAGCAGGAGTCCCCGGTCTTATCCCCGAGGTTATGGAGAGCGGTTGGGGATCAAAAGGTATGCTATTTTTGTTAACTACTATGCCTGCTTCTTCCAAAATGGTAGCCGCTTTATCACCGGTTAGTGATTTTTTTGACAAATCAACCAGCATAAGATGGGTATCGGTACCGCCGGAGACCAGTCTTAGCCCATCTTCACTTAGGGTCTTGGCTAATACCTTAGCGTTGGAGACAATCTGATGCTGATAGTCTCTAAATTCAGGTCTTTCCGCTTCTTGAAAGCATACCGCTTTTGCGGCTATGGTATGCATAAATGGTCCTCCCTGAGTGCCAGGAAAAATAGCTCTATCTATGCGAGCCCCAAGGTCTTGACGACAAATGATTACTCCTCCGCGGGGACCCCGCAGAGTCTTCTGGGTGGTGGTAGTGACTACATCAGCAAAAGGAACAGGATCCGGGTGTAGACCAGCAACAATTAAGCCTATTATGTGAGCTACATCGGCCATAAGATAGGCTCCTACCTCATCGGCAATTCTCCTCCAGTGAGAATAATCTATAGCCCGCGGATAAGCGCTAGCTCCCACTATTATCAATTGAGGACGGCAGTTTTCAGCTATAGACTGAATTTCTTCATAATTAAAGGTCTCCGTTTCTTTATCTACTCCGTAGCTGAAGACCCGATAATGAGTATGAGGTAAAGACGCCCTATTTCCATGGGAAAGATGTCCTCCGTGGGACAGATCTAAGGATAAAATAGCATCTTTTGGTTTCAGCAAAGCTTGATAGACAGCTATATTAGCCTGTGTTCCTGAATGAGCCTGTACATTTACATGCTCAGCTTTAAAAAGTTTTTTCGCCCGAGAAATGGCTAGTTGCTCAATCTCATCCGCAAACTCACAACCCTGATAATGCCGTCTGCCGGGATATCCTTCAGCATATTTATCAATCAAGACCGAACCTTCCGTCTCCAAGACTGCCTTACTGGGATAATTTTCCGAAGGAATAAGAGTTAAACTGTTTTTCTGACGCTGAAGTTCCTGTTTAAGAATCTCATTAACCTCAGGGTCAATTTGAGCCAATGAAGTAGGCATGAAGCTCTCCTTCAATGTTTGAGATGTCTCATCCCGGTGAACACCATTGCCATTCTATATTTATTGGCAGCTGCAATTATCTCTTGGTCCCGTAAAGAACCGCCTGGTTGAATTACGGCAGTTATCCCCGATTTTCCTGCGGCCTCTACCGAATCAGGAAAAGGGAAAAAGGCATCTGAAGCTAAGCAGGCACCTCTAGCTCTATCACCGGCCTTCCCAATGGCAAGCCTGGAGGAGTCCACCCGACTCATCTGCCCTGCTCCTACTCCAACCACGGTTTTATCTTTGGATAGAACGATGGCATTAGATTTCACGTGTTTACAAACTGTCCAGGCAAATAAAAGTTCATCCTGCTCTTTTTGGGTAGGGACTCTTTTAGTAACTGTTCTAAGACTGGCGGGAAAGTAGATTTCTTCGTCTCTTTCCTGGAAAAGAATTCCACCAAGCAGTCCTTTTATCTCGCAGTCTCCCTTTTCTCTGGCTAAGGGTCCATTGGTTTTTAGAATACGTAGATTCTTTCCCCATTTTTGCCTGGTTTTCAGGATTTCCAGAGCCTGGTCTTCATAGTCAGGACCAATTATGGCTTCAATAAATTTATTGGGTGAAGCTATGAGCTCGGCAGTGGGAGCATCTACTGTTCTGTTCAATCCAATTATGCTTCCGAAGGCTGATATAGGATCTCCACTATAAGCTTTTTTAAAAGCCTCTTGAACCCGAGGCGCACAGCCTACACCGCAGGGGTTGGTATGTTTTATTACTACGGCCGCTGGTTCCCTAAATTCTGATACCGTGGCTAAAGCAGCATCTAAATCCAAAAGATTATTAAAGGACAGGTCTTTTCCCCAGAGTTTTTCAGCAGAAGAAAGACTTGGCCGGGTCTCGACCCATTCTCTGTAGAAGGCAGCCTCCTGGTGGGGATTTTCCCCATACCTCAGATTTTTTTGCTTCTTAAAACTCAAATTTATTATATGAGGGAACCTTTGTCCGGTTTCTTTTCCCAGATAATGGGCGATAAGGGCATCGTACGCACTAGTCTCCTGGAAGACCCTCATAGCTAGATTAAGACAGGTGGCCTCGCTGAGAGAACATCTGTTTTCTTCTAATTCCTTGAGGATCTGGGGGTATTGATCAGGCCTGGTCACCGCTGCTACATAAGGGAAATTCTTAGCTGCCGCCCGAAGCATAGTTGGTCCTCCGATATCAATGTTTTCCCTAGCCTCTTTTAGACTCACCCCATCTTTCTGCACAGTCTGGGCGAAAGGATAGAGGTTTACCACCACCATGTCGATAAGCTCAACGCCGTATTGCTCTACTTCTCTCATCTGATCAGGGTCATCCCTTACAGCTAAAAGAGCTGCATGGATCCTGGGGTGCAAGGTTTTAACTCTTCCACCAAGCATAGCCGGACTATGGGTATACCCTGATACCTCCCTCACCGATATTCCAGCCTGTCCAAGAGTTCGGGCTGTACCCCCAGTGGAAAGAATCTCTATTCCTAATTTGGCCAATCCTTTAGCGAAGTCAACTATTCCTTCCTTATGAAAGACACTGATAAGAGCTCTTTTGATCTCAGGCATTTTTATCTTTCTGGCTAATTGAAAAAAGTTTAGCGATTATGACATCTTTTGAAAATTTCAATTATTCAATATAGCAAAATATAATACTCCGTCAAGAAAACGCGCTCAGTTGACCGATTAAATTTCTTTTGCTATAGTGTTTGCAAACACTGATTGAGGCCAAAAATGAGTTTGTATAAAACTGAGGCAATTGTGCTTAGAGATTATGATCTAGGAGAACAAGATAAAATAGTTGTTTTTTATTCACGAAGATATGGGAAGATAAAAGTGGTAGCAAAAGGGGCTAGAAGAATAAAAAGTAGATTTGCTGCCCAGGTTCAACCTCCTTCTTATAACAGTGTGGTGATTCATAAAGCTACGAGAAGCGGTCTGGATACCTTGAGTGAATGTAAGATTAACTACGCTTTTATAGGGATCAGAAAGAATTTACTTAGATTCGCCTATAGCTGTTATCTGGCTGAGTTAATTGACAAATTTCTGAGAGAAGAACAGCCAAATTCTCATCTTTTTGAACTTCTGGTGAAGACCCTTTTTTG
>JBHIEA010000139.1:0-5122 GCA_046760365.1 bacterium | reverse complement strand
CCCTCAAACTGAGGATTGGGAATCTTCATATTAATAATAGCGGTTAGACCTTCTCTCACATCTTCTCCTAAGAGAACGACTGGTTTGTTTTCCTCTTTTTTAATGTAGTCATTGATGGTTCTAGTTAAGGCAGACTTAAATCCAGAAAGATGAGTTCCTCCTTCCTCAGTATTAATATCATTGACAAAGGCGAAAATGTCCTGGATAAAGCTTTGATTATATTGAATGGCTGCTTCCACAGTTACATTATCTTTTTCTCCTTGAAGGTAGATGGGCTCATCAAAAAGAACCTCTCGATTTCGGTTGAGGTGCTTTACGAAGCTCCTAATCCCTCCTTCGTAAGCAAAGCTCCGCTTCTTACCGCTGCGTTCATCCTCTACCTCTATATTGAGTCCCTGATTCAGAAAGGCCAGTTCTCTCAAACGACGAGTTACTCTGTCCCAGTCAAATTCTATTGATTCAAATATTTCCGGGTCGGGCTTGAAGCTAATCTCAGTTCCATTTTTTGGACAAGAGTCATCTCCTATACACTCCACCGCAGTTAAAGGTTTACCTCTTGCGTATCTTTGGCGCCAGATCTTATTATCACGGGCTACTTTTGCCTCCAGCCATTCAGAAAGAGCATTGACTACCGAGATTCCCACTCCATGAAGACCTCCAGCCACCCGATATATCTTGTTGTCGAATTTGCCCCCCGCATGAAGAGAGGTCATTACCAGTTCCAGAGCGGATTTTTTATGAACTGGATGGGGAGCTACCGGAATACCTCTTCCATCATCAACTACGGTGATGCTGTTATCAGGGTGGATTGTTACCTTTATGTTTTGGCAGTAGCCAGCCAGAACCTCATCAATGGAGTTATCAACTACTTCATGAATGAGGTGATGTAGTCCTCGTGGTCCGGTACTTCCAATATACATGCTGGGCCTTTTGCGAACCGCCTCCAGATCTTTTAAGACTTTAATCTGTTTGGCGCCATATTCTTCTTCCATTTTTCATCCTCTTTTAAATTTTCCCATTCCTCGATACTTCTCATACCTTTTTCGAATTAACTCTGCGGGAGTCAGATCCTTTAACTCTCTAAGGTGCTTAGTTATGGCCTGCTTAACATTGAGGGATGTTTGTTCAACGTCTCGATGAGCTCCCCCCATGGGTTCAGGAATGATGCCGTCGATAATTTTTAAATCCAGGAGGTCCTGGGAAGTGATTCGCAAAGCCTTTGCTGCTTCCTCCATTTTAGCCTGATCTTTCCAGAGAATTGCCGCACATCCCTCAGGGGAAATTACCGAATACACAGCATTCTCTAGCATTAGGACCCGGTCCCCAACCCCGATTCCTAAAGCTCCTCCGCTTCCTCCCTCCCCAATTATGGTCACTATAATGGGGACCTTTAACTGTGACATGCACTCCAGATTCGCTGCAATAGCCTCAGCTTGTCCCCTCTCCTCTGCTTCGATTCCGGGATACGCTCCGGGGGTATCAATGAAGCTAACTACCGGTCGAGAAAATTTTTCTGCCAGATTCATTAACCTCTTTGCTTTCCGATACCCTTCAGGGTGAGCCATCCCAAAATTTCTGAAAAGGTTCTCCTTGATTGATTCTCCCTTCTGATGTCCGATAAAGACCAGCCTCTCGGCTCCCATTCTGGCAAAGCCTCCCACAATGGCCTGATCATCAGAATATAACCGATCTCCATGAAGTAATAGAAAATCATCAAATATCAATTTGGCCAAAGTAAGAGACTTAGGGCGATTGGGGTGTCTGGCTAGCTGAACCCTCTGCCAGGGACTAAGATTAGCAAAGGTTTCTTTTTCAAGTTTTTTCAAGCGTTGTTGAAGCCGGTTTATCTCCTCCTCAAAGTCTAATCCCTCTTTGGAGGTTAAGCCCTTTAGCTCTTCAATTTTAAGTTCCAACTCCAGAATTGGTTTTTCAAAATCCAGGCTATATCTATTTTGAGCCACCATTTTTTATTAGTCCACTATGTCTGAGACATAGACTAGCCGTATCTTCCTTTTTTCTAGCCCAGATAAGATTTTCTTTAAAGCCTCTGCGGTTATGGGATCGGCATGAGCAATCCCTAGCGCTTTTTCTCTTTTTTGAGCAGAGGAGATGAGCTGTTGAAATTGTGATTCGATATAGCTTGAATCTTTCTGGTTATCCAAGAAAACCTCCCGCTGAGTCGATTTTATGGCCATCTTCTGAGCCAGGGGAAAGGCTACGGAATCCGAAACTGTTCTGCTGTCGACAAAATAAAGTCCTTCGGCCTTTATTGCCTCCAGCACAGCCCGCATAGGTTTTTCCTGGGTCGTAATAAGGGACCCCATGTGATTACTTAAGCCTGCTGCATAGGGTACATCGCGTATTGCATCCTTGACCAGTGAGCTGATTTGTTCGGGGCTCATTCGGCTAAGAACTATCCATCGATAACGATTGATAAAATTTTTTTGGGGCTCCATGGGAAGATGCAAGATAACCTCCTTCCCATTACGATGAGCCTCTTCAGCAATGCTTTTAGCATAAGGAGTCCCGGGGATAATCGAGATAGTAAAAGGTGCATCCAGCTCCTTTAGTAAAAAATCTACCGTCTTACCTTGAGAATATCCAAAGTCATCAATGAGTAAGGCAATCTTAATTTTGTGGAGAACAAACTCTAAAGTATGGGTAATTCCGTCATCAAAACCGAGACTTACCACTATTTTATAGTGGTCCTTAAGGTTCTCTCCCTTTAGTCCGTGGATCTTCAGCGAATTTTGCTCCAGTTTTCTCTTAATTTGATTAGGGAGCCTATCCAACGAATAGTCAAAGGGAATCTTAAAGGCTTCCTGCACCTGTAGATAGGTCGGAAAAGGTCCTACCCACTTTATTCTTTTGTTTAAGAGCGGAAAATTGAGTGCCTGAATAGCCTTATCAACTTTTGAATCTATCTTAGAAAGCTCTTTCTGGTAGATAGAGATCTTGAGATAAAACAAGCCTCCTATCCCTACCAGAACAATAACGAGTCCAATTAAGAGGTATAGAATGCGGTGAGTTTTTTTTGCCATCTCACTTACTCAATATTTCTAGCGCCTGAAGAAGTTGGAGGTCATTAAGATAATCATTTTCCCTATCTTCATCTTCTTCCCGCAAAAACATCTCTAATAGATCTGCCTCAACTTCAATTCCCTCTTTTTTAAGCCCTTGCAGGAGGAAAGCTAGGTCCATTTCCTCCCAATGAGGATACTTTGCCAGAAATTCCTTCACCCACTCTGATTTTTCTAATTGCGCTAAAGCCTTTTTCTCTTCTTCGGTTGGCTTAAAGGCCTCCACTTTAATATAAGGCTCAATTCCCTTTCCTTCTATGCTTTCTCGCGAAGGAGTATAGTATCTGGCTGTAGTCAAGGTAATAGCTCCTTCATTAACTAAGGGAATTATTGACTGCACCGTTCCTTTACCAAAGCTCTTTGTTCCTATGAGGATTCCACGGTTATGGTCTTTAATTGCTCCAGCCACGATCTCTGAAGCACTAGCGCTTCCTCCATTAACCAGAACTACCAGCGGTATATCCACTGCCTCACCCCCAGGGCGGGCATGGTAAATCCGGTTTTGCGAGCCCTCTCTTCCCTTCGTGCTCACGATTACTCCCGAGTCCAGAAATTCATCGGCTACCTCCACGGCTTGAGAGAGAAGTCCGCCCGGATTATATCTCAGGTCGAGAATGAGCCCTTCTATCTTCTTATCTTCTAGCTGGGCCAGGGCCGCTTTAAGGTCTTCATCTGTATTTTCGTTGGTAAAACCCATTATCTTGATATACCCTATATTATGAGGTAATACCCTTTGCTTAATATTGGGAAACTTGATAATGG
Organism: bacterium; assembly: GCA_046760365.1. Taxonomy (GTDB): domain Bacteria; phylum Aerophobota; class Aerophobia; order Aerophobales; family AE-B3A; genus AE-B3B. The sequence goes on along the minus strand of JBHIEA010000139.1, from coordinate 1,280 downwards.
CCCTGGTCAGATTAAACTCTAGATAATTTTTTTCTCCTTCCCTCTGGATGGTTATCTTTATTCCGGTTCCTGGCTCACCTCGCAGCTTCTCCATTGCCTCGGTAAGGGTAATTCCTTGGGTTGATTTACCTTCTATCTTGATGATCCTGTCCCCTGGCTCGATTCCAGCTTCACTGGCAGGGGTTCCTTCTAGAGGAGAGACTATAGTGAGGAAATTGTCTTTGATGGTGATCTGAATTCCCAATCCCCCGAATTTTCCCTCCTTTTCTGTTTCCATTTCCTTATAGCTACGAGGATCCATCCAGCGTGAATGAGGGTCCTCCAAGGATTCAATCATTCCCTTGATGGCTCCTTCTATTAGTTTGGAAGGCTTAACCTTCTCTATATACTGAGTTTGGATAGCCTGGTAGGTTTCAATTAAGGGCCGTAAATCTGAGAAAAGGTTACCTCCTGCCCAAACCCGAGAAAATAAGATTCCCCCTACGGTGATGCCGAAAAAAACAGTCAAAATTAGCCATACGCTATTTTTTTTCACTTATTCTTCTCCTCAAATTCCGTATTATTTCGCAACTCCACCCGTTTATATCTCCAGCATCATACTGAGCTTTCTTTTCTGTGCGGGATGTTATTTAGAGCTAATTTGCCTTGTGAAAATCTGGGTACGTTGTAGCTCATTTTTGAAGACAATTTGTATCTGTACCTACTAGACAATAAGGTGCCGAACACTTTTCTTAAAGGCTCATCTTCTCGAGTAACTCTCGGGAGTTTCTCACTACCGACTCTATTTCTCTGTGAGATAGTCCTGCCCCTTGCAGGACTTTTGTTGCAGCCTCTTCAGTTATTAAATCCTCGGCATCGTGAGTATCAGTGCTCAAGATAAGTTTCGCCCCCCACTTGGTGGCCAGTCTTGCCAGCCATCCGTTGGTCAAGCTATGCCCTTTGCGGCTGGATATCTCCAGATAAATCTCTCTTTTTCGAGCCATCTTGACTTCCTCTTCAGAGATCAGGCCCGGATGGGCTAGAATATTGATATCCGCATCCAATGCTGCCGTGTTGGTACCTTTCGGGACCGGCTCTACTATGGTCTCCCCATGTACCATTACGAGCTTGGCCCCTTTTTCTCTCGCTTTCCTGGCCAGCTTACCGATTAGAGGAGGCGGTAGATGGGTTAACTCTGCCCCAGGAATTACTCTAATCTCGCCACCTACATGTGCATTATCTCGGCAAAACTTAACTATCTGAGGAACTAATGAGTCTAAATTTGATGAATCAACATGATC
>JBHIEA010000138.1:0-5127 GCA_046760365.1 bacterium | reverse complement strand
CTGATAGATTGAATGGCTCCCCGGAAATATTCTGCTTGATAAGCAGCACTATTTAGTCCCAATCCCACTATACCGGCTACAAAAGAGGAAAGCCTGATGTCGTAGCGAGGAAGTCCATAGTAGAGGATGAAGAGCTGTACTAAAAGAGGGGTACCCCGAAAAAACTGGATATAACCGGTGCTGAAGAAAGAAATAGGACGGCTGCCATACAATCGTCCTAGAGCGAGAGCGATCCCTACCACAAACCCCAGGGAAATGGAGCAAGCGGTGAGCTCCAGGGTCACCACCGTACCTTTAAGTAGAGCGGGGAGTATCTCATAAGCGAGCTTCAGAAAACTCATTTTCCCTCCGATTTTCCGTAGAGCTCCGTTATTTTGTAGAGAAATTGCTTGGTCCGCTGATGCTCTGGATTTTCAAACAGGACCTCGGGTGGGCCCTGCTCGACTATTACTCCGTTCTCGATGAAGATAATCTCGTCACAAACTGAGCGAGCGAATCCCATTTCATGAGAGACCACCACCATGGTCATCCCACTTTCTGCCAGGTCCCTCATCACCCCGAGAACCTCCCCAATTAACTCTGGATCGAGGGCTGAGGTCGGCTCATCAAAAAGCATCAGCTTAGGCCCCATAGCCAGAGCCCTGGCAATGCTTACCCGCTGCTGCTGACCACCAGATAGTTCAGCGGGGTAAGAGGTTGCTTTATCTTCCAATCCCACCCGGGCGAGCTGCCTCATTGCCTCTTCGGTAGCTTCCCTTTTCTCCATTTTTTTTACTTTGATTAAGCCTATCCGGACGTTATCCAGGGCTGAGAGGTGAGAAAAGAGGTTAAAATCCTGAAAGACCATCCCGATGGATTGGCGGACCTTATTAATATTGGTTCTGGGATGGGTTATCTCGACTCCATCTAGCCAGATTCTCCCTGAGTCAGGAATAGTTAGTCGATTCACGCATCGCAGGAGCGTACTTTTCCCCGTTCCTGATGGTCCGATAATGACCTTGGTTTCTCCCTTCTTTATCTCAAAGGAGATACCCTTCAAAACCCTTTCTTCTCCGTAGGTTTTGTAGATATTCTCCACCTTTAAGGTTACCGCTTGATCGGATGACATGAGTTATTCCTACCTGCCCTTGGTCTCAAGCCCGGGAATCTTAAGTTTATCTTCTAGATACCCTAGTGATCTATTGCCCGCATAGGTCAAAACAAAATAAATGATAGCGATGGTTATATATATAATCATGGGCTCAAAAGTTCTTACAATGATGTACCTTCCTTCCCTTACCAGCTCTATAACTCCTACCGCATAGGCTAGCGAGGTATCTTTAATTACACTAGAGAACTCATTTGACCAGGGGGGAAGGGAAAGCCGGAGAGCTTGAGGTAGAACAATATGTCGAATTGCCCGAAATTTACTCATTCCTAGAGAACGGGCCGCGATCATCTGACCCTGGGGGATGGACTGAATAGCTCCTCGGAAGATCTGCGATTGGTAAGCAGACGAGCGAAAGCCCAGGGCAAGGACCGCGGAAACAAAGGCAGAGATACTAAGTCCAAAGAAGGATGAGCCGAAGAAAAAAAGGAAAAGTAAGACCAGAGCTGGGATAGACCGGAAAAACCGCTCATAGGTTGAGCTGAGAAGGACAACCCCTCTTCCCCCATAGACCTGACCCAAAGCTAAAGGTATACCGGCTACCAGCCCTAGAGCCAGAAGTAAAAAGGTGAGCTCCAGAGTAACCACTGTGCCCTTGAGAAGAGGCGGAAGGCTGTTCCAAATGAAAAGCAGATTTTCGATGCTTCTCCTCCTCTTTTCGGTAGCAGTGGAAAGAGGAGAAGATGCCCATCCTCTTTCCACTGGGTATTTCTAATCCTTCATTATCCGCCAAAATACTTAGCCATAAGCCTATCCCATTCCCCCGAGGCACGTAACTTCAACATACCCTCGTTTATCTTGGGCAAGAGTCCATGGGGGTCTCCTTCCTTGACCAGGAATCCAAACTCCTCCCCGGTCACGATGATACCCGCAATCTCAATTCTCTTTTTTTCCTTGGCCGCAGATGCTCTTGAAGCGGGCTCATCCTGGATAACCGCATCTATATTTTTGTTGATCAGATCGAGTACCGCCATCGGATAGGTTTCATAAAGCTTCAGCTCTACCTTTACTCCTTTCTCGACCAGATTAGTCTTAATCCAATCGGCTCCGGTGGTTCCTCTTTGCGCTCCTACGGTATGACCTGCGCTTAGGGCAGTTATGATGTTGAGACCGGAATCCTTCCCAATTAGCACCGCCTGGTCCGACGAATAGTAGGGTCCGGAGAAATCTATTACCTCTTCTCGTTTTGCAGTGATGGTAAAGCCGGAGGCGCCAATATCATATTTGCCCGCCACCACTCCCGGTATAATAGAATCGAAGGCAACATCTACGATCTCGATCTCATAACCCTGTAGTTTGGCGATCGCCCGCATCACATCCAGGTCAAAGCCTACGTAGTTACCGGCCTCATCTTTCCATTCAAACGGGGGCCAGGAAATGTCCGAGGCCACGATATAGACTTTTTTCTCCGCTGCGGGGGAAATAACACCACCTACTAAGAGGACCACTATGAAAACTACTACCGCAAAAAATAATCCCGCCTTTCTTTTTGCCATTTTCCACCTCCTTTTAATTTTAACCAGTTTTATAGTATATAATCTTCAGACTGTCAACTTTTGCCGCAAATCCCCCCTACCAAAAATATCTTAGAAATTCTTAAATTTTGGAAGCTATCCAAAGGTATTCAAGGATGGAATCAAGGAATGAGTTTTTGTCTATCTTTTCCCGATAGGCACGCGCTTAGGCTGGGCAACTTTCTCGCCTGGAGGCAACCCAGCCTCTAAAACAATTAATCGTATGGGGTTACTTGGGTTTGTCTTTTAGGTCAAGACACCGGGCGGGGTCACAGCCGATTTTTCTATCCGGTCCGGCCTCTTACCCCAAGGGTAGGGACTGCCAGAATTTGATCTATTCAGATTCCAATATGTCAAGATAGACGGCGAGGATAGTTCAATTCTGCAAAGGATTTAGTCAGCCTTCATTTTCAATATTCTAACTTTTCTAGCTCTGCCTCAAGGTAAACCCGCTCCCTCCTACCTACGTACACATCTGTGACATAAACCCGATAAGTTTCTTTTATCACTGCTAGCTCATGCCAACCTGGAGTCACTCTTTTTATGGTTAGCGGAGTTTCTCCCTTGTCTGCTCCATCGATAAATACCCTGGCATGAGAAGGTTGGGAACGAACTTGGATAGAGCCTCTCCGATAATGATACAATGGCTCTAATTGAGCAAAGATGTAGTTCGTTCGGCTTCGTTTAACAAAAATGGTCTCTGTCCAGTCCTCGTAGCCTTCTTTGGCGACCCGGATTCGGTGCTGTCCCGCCGATACCTGACGAATGGTGAGAGGAGTTGTTCCTCGGTACTTTCCATCCAAATAAACCCCAGCATGACTTGGGTCCGAGGTAACCCTCATCTTCCCTCGGCCAGATCTCACCGACCCACTCACGTAAAATCTACAGCTACTTTCAACCCAATTGTGGCGGGGAATGGGCCTTATTCTTTGTTTAAACTGGGTGGAAAATTCCTGGGTCGACTTGCCGACAACAGGAAAGGCCTCTCGGTAGTCTAAAGCTTCTCGAGTAAATCGCCAGGGACTCACAGTGGCCACCGCTTTGATGGTTTCCTCCCCGGAAGGAGGAGTAACTCTAAACTCAAAGGAATCCCGTTCTCCCGGGATAGCGTAAACCCTATGGGCTCTGATAAAATTGTCCCGACGGTAACGGTTAGGAAATATTTGCCTCACCTTTCCCTCAGGAGTAAAATCGAACAAGGTAAGGTAACAGTTGCGGTTGGATTCAAAGTAGACAGTTAAACTCTCGCCCACTCTATAAGTTGATCCGCATCCTTTATCCACCGAGACACTAACCTTGAAGGGGAGCTTGGGCTTGATTACAATTTTCCGGGGTTCTGAGCGTTCTTGGGCTAGGCTGATTCCTGGCAAACCAGCAAAGGCCAGAGCAAAGGTAACTATCCAGAATAAAAATTTACGAGTCTTCATTGGCCATCCTCCTTTTCAAAATTTTCCGTGCCTTTCTCTTACAAAATTAGACTCTGGAGAGAAGATAAAGTTCCATGTGCCAGAATAAAGGGATTATTTCAGTGATCTCTCGTAACCGATATCCCTGTTAATTCCCTTCGTTATTTTTCGAGAGGAAATTTTTTTAAAAGAAAGACCAGAAGGTTTTTTTCCAAACCGAAAAAGAATTTAGGCAAAACGGCAGGACTATTTCAAGAAGAAAATATCATCCAGGTTCGATCTCCCTTAAAGCTTGCAGGATTCTCTCAAACGTTTAGCCAGCAATTCTACTCGACGTGGTTCTGACATCAAAATCACCTGTGCGACGTAATTTGACGCTTAGATAAGTCTCTGATAGGATTTGGACAGACTAAGGTGCTGGCGGTCTTGTAAATGAGATATTGCTGGATAATGCTGTTTATCTGTTTTCTAGCAGTTTTTGCATTTCTTTCCTCACTGCAGGCAGTTCCGCCACTCTTGCCCCAAATAATGCAGGAGTACCGCCTAACTCATACCATTGCGAGCACGCTCATACTGCTGGTTGCTCTTCCAGCAGTATTTACCTCGCTGCTGGGCGGGGTTTTAGTTGATAGGTATGGAGCGAAGAACCTTGTCTCAATAGGACTGGCTCTTGTATGCACAGGAGATCTGCTATCTACTTACCCAGCCTTATCGGAGCTGTCATTGACTTAACACAGAATGCGACCATTGTTTTTTCGGTGATGGCCTTATTCGTTGCTGTAACCTTTTTCTTTACCCTGGCTTTAAAAACGAGGTAATTCTTTCATGGCCGGTGTCCCTTGTTATTTTATCTCTTGGCGGTACTTCGCCTCGCTTGGGATACCAGTTATTTTAACAAATTCTTTTATTTCCATTGAAGGACCCTCCTGGTGACGATCTCCCCACCAGCTGTAGCGCGTTGAGTCATATACAATGTAACCATCGATGAAGAATGATCCAAACGAGATGAGAAAGATAAATAAGATTGTTTTGGTTTCTCCAACTTCTACCAGGCCCGGTT
>JBHIEA010000137.1:0-5131 GCA_046760365.1 bacterium | reverse complement strand
GTTGTTCTTCATTGCCTCGACATATTTTCTCTGCCCTTCGGTCCTGGGTCTTACCCTTCTTCCCCGAGACGAGGTGAAAATAACTGACGAAGAAGCTTCCTCCAGTCTCACTTTCTCTCCGGCCTTTATCCTTCTTACCGCAGACTTTATCTCTTCAGAATGGGGAAGATATCCTTTGTGCAACTGAGAGAAGATTTCCTCTACTATTTCTTCAGCTTGTTTCACCCTTTCTTTTTCTCCGATAACCTTCAAAAAATCATCTCTGAGAATGAACCTAACCCCCAATTCCTTTTCCATAATCTTTAAATTTTCGTCTCTTTTTCCGCAGAGAAATGATATATCTCGACCATTATCTATCTTCATCTTCACTTCCATAAACTTAAGCCTGCCTCCCTAAACCACCTCTCGCGGTCGAAATTCTCGTACCTATTAACCGGAGAGATAAATCAAAAAGAAAAAGTAAGCATTCAGCCATCAGATTTCAGTAGGTTGCTGATCGCCGAAAGTTGATAGCTGAAGACTTTATTCTTAGCCCTCTCGGCGTGCTCTGCGGTTAAATGTGATAAGGCTGAACAATTGCAAGAATTTTCATAATTCCATGCTGCCCCAGGACCACTAACATTGAGCCTGGTACTTTTTTGGATTAGTCGAGCAAGAGGTTGAAGTAATATACTTTATCAGCTTTGTTCCTTTATTCTTTCTAACTTTTTTCTCACTCCATCCTCTAAGTAATCAGATACCCTTAGATGGGAGCTGGGTGGGATAAATGAATACTTTTTCGTTAAAGCCCTCTGGCAGGTCTCAATCTCTCTGAGGAAATTTTGAGGAGAGAGAAGCAGAATTCCTTTATCAACCACAGTCATTCTTTGAGAATAATCAGCCGTAACTACGTAGATATAGTCATAGTAGGATTTATATTGAGACGTAAAGCTCTCAATGTAGGAATCAGCCGTTTTACCTCTTCCGGTAAAGATTATCTTTAAATTAGTACTTATCTCTTCCCTAGTATCTAGATGAGGACGCCTATAGGCATCAAAAACCACATAACCTTCTACTCCTTTCGCAGAAAAATAATTGGACACCAACCTAATTAACCCCTCCTGAGCCTGATTGACACTCTTTTTTAATAATCTCTTGAGTCGAGGGGAGCTATAAATCACATTATAGCCATCAACCAAGATCGCAACTTTCATCACACTATTTTAAACTCCCTAGTTTTACCTACTATAATAAAAAAGGAGGACTGAATATCCTCCCTCCTCATTGTTCTCTTTCGACTGCCGCCAATTTTCTGGATGAGGATTACACCTCAATTAGCTAAAAGACTGTCCTCTCTGTTTCTCTGTCAAACACGTGAGCCAAATCCATCTTGGCAACAAACTCAGCGGTTTGGCCTGGCTTTAAATCAACATGAGGATCAAGCCGGGCGACGAGAGTATATTGCTCACATCTTATGTGGGCAAGTTTTTCCGAGCCTACAGGTTCTACCACCCATACTGAAGCCTCAAAGACGCTCTCTGGCTCATAGTCTTTCACCATCGATTTAGCATCGATATCCTCTGGTCTAACTCCCAGCACTGCCTCTTTATCGATATAGTCCTTCACCATCTTAGTCTTGTCAGAAGGAATTCTTAGTCTAAAGCCCTTGCTGGTAGCATAAATATTACCATTACCCTTCACAATGGTGCAAGGAATGAAATTCATAGCCGGACTACCAATAAACCCTGCTACATATCGGTTGACTGGATGATCATAAACCTCTTGAGGAGTATCCACTTGCTGGATTATCCCCTCATTCATGACCACAATTCTGTCACCCATGGTCATTGCTTCCAACTGATCATGAGTAACATAAATAGTGGTAGTCCTAAGTCGCTGATGCAGGTCCAACAGCTCTGCTCTCATGGCAATTCGCAGTTTTGCATCAAGGTTAGAAAGAGGCTCATCGAATAGGAAAACATGGGGGTCACGCACGATGGCTCTCCCCAGAGCTACTCTCTGGCGCTGTCCACCGGAGAGCTCCTTCGGTTTCCTATCGAGTAGCTCACCTATTCCCAGAAGATCGGCGGTTCTCTTTACTATTTTATTAATCTCTGGTTTGGGGACTTTCCTCAACCTCAGTCCGAAGGACATGTTCTGGTATACATTCATGTGGGGATAGAGGGCATAATTCTGGAAGACCATGGCGATATCTCTATTCTTGGGGGGGACATCATTAACCATTCTATCACCAATATAAATTTCCCCCGCTGTCACCTCCTCGAGGCCCGCAATAGACCTTAAAGTAGTGGTCTTTCCACACCCAGAAGGCCCTACCAGGATAACAAACTCCCCGTCTTGAACATCCAGATTAAAATCTTTGACGGCTACCACCTTTCCAAACACTTTGGTTACATCTTTTAGGCGTACCTCCGCCATTATGCCTCACCTCCTTAATAAAAAATTCTTGGAAGGTGGGCTCAACGATCCCGAGCCCACCTTCGGTTTTTCTACAAGGACGCCGCAAACTTCAGCGAGTATTCGGTGAAATCTGGGTCTCCCTGGCCCTTGTCTACACTAGCTACGGTAAAGCTCATATTCACCGCTTCTGCCAGGGGATAAGTATACGTTCCCTCGATCTTGGAATAGTCATCAGCCGTGGCGGTGCCACATCCATTGAAATTCTTGTCAGAACCCTTGTACACCAGGGCAAGATCACCCAGACCTTCCTCCAGAGCATAACCGAGCTTCCCATAGATACCTGAGCCATCCTTTTCCCCAGCAGCCTCAGGGCTATAGCTGGCAAACTCAGCGGTTATGCTTAGTGGAGCCAGGTCGACGCCCAGTTTAGCTCCATAGGCCGAGCCGTACCAAGTGGCGTCTGTAACGTCAGTGGTGACAAACTGCAGTGCTACACTGATTGGTTCCACGCTGAAGCTCAAGCCTGCTCCGTAGTTCCATTTGGCTTCCTTATCCCCAGAGCCTGCTGTGTTCTCTCCGCCAGTGTTTTTGAATACCTCCGAGCTATTTAGTACCAGATCAAGAGTCATATCCAAGGGCTTAAAGGGAACATTGACTTTGACCCCGGGCTTTTTGGGAATGTTGGCTGCTCCATCGGCTACCACCGAATAGACATCGAATACCCCATAGTCCAACCTGGGCTTTAACATAACACTGGAACTGTCCAGGTATACCTTAAGGTAGGAGCCATTATCCTCTACAATCTCAGGATCCTTATCCAGTCTGACCCGAGGAGCAAACAAAGCCTCCCAGGGACCGGAGGTTAGTTTCACATCATAGTGCATCCTCACATCGCCGTACTTGAAAAGAGGACTGGCTACCTTCGCTCCTCCCGGTTTTTCATCACTCCCGGATATTTTCCACTGCACTGATCCGCTGGTGGTTATGGCGGCCAGGGCAACACTACTAAACATAGAAAATGATACCACCAAGGCTATTACCACTACCAACCCTTTCTTCATTTCAACTTCCTCCTTTTAACTCTCATCCTTGACTGCCTTCCCCATGGGTTTTCATTATCTGTCTTTTTACCACCCCCTTTCCTCAGGAGTTTTCTTTTTATTAATGCATCTTCAATAATTTGTCAAGCTCTCTCTTTTTCAGAACTGGATAATTAAGGATATCCGACCAAATATCAATGCAATCCTAGCACTCTCCTCCCCATCTGTCAAGAGAATCTCGGGACCAGGCCCCCCTCGGTCGCTGTATATCAGCTTCGAATTCCCCTGGTACCATTGAGAAAAGTATTTTTTGATTTTATCAAATGTTTCAAAGAAAGTCAACTGAAGAAAAAATCTATTTCCCAACTGACTATATCTTCCATCTCATCTTGTCAAATTGTATCTGAACTTTTTTCTTTGTCAAAAGCAAGCTCACCATCTATTCTAGTAAATCTTTCAAAAGAGTCAAGTCTAACATATACCCACTTTTCTTTTTTGTCAAGAGAATCTCGGGACTCTTCCCCTTCGTCGCTGTATATCAGCTTTAGACTCCTCTGCTCGTCTTCTCGTCTCGGGAAAGACGTGAAACTCGTCGCTCTGCTCCTCAGACAACACGTCTTTCTTCTTCCTCAACTATTCTTGAGGGGGAACACATTCCCCCTCAACGCTCGCTATGCTCGCTGCTCCCCCTCAATTCAAAACCTGCATAGCTGACTCGTTAAGGTGGCTGATATAAGGCTCCTGGCTGCGCCACCTTCGGTCTGGGGAAAGTTCCTCGATACACGTATAAACCCCCTAGATACTAATATTTCCCTGTTACTATCAAGTAAGATGCACGATTTTTGCTAGCATCTCATCCAGATCTACCCAGCCTACCTACCTCGGCCTCTGAGTCTATAATCAGGGGTAAGTTATCATGTGAGTCTGTCATTACGCCAATTATCATTTGATAAGCTCCATAAAATCTTCTTCGGACAGAATCTTTACGCCGAGCTTGCGGGCTTTTTCATACTTAGAACCGGGATTTTTGCCGGCCACCACATAGTCGAGACTCCTGCTGACAGAACTTATGGCCCTCGCTCCCAATCTTTCTACCAGGTCTTTTGCTTCCTGGCGGCTAAAATGCACGAGAGTCCCGGTAAAGACAAATTTCTTTCCAGACAGAGGAATCTCTCCTTTCTCCTCTTTTTCTTCTTTCATGCGGACTTTCCATTTCTTTAGTCTCTCCAATAGCTCCTTATTCTTCTTCTCTCTGAAAAACCACATTATTGACTGAGCAGTTCTAGGGCCAATTTCAGGAATGCTCTCCAGTTCTTCCTGGCCAGCTTTAGCTAAATCCTCGATTGATCCAAAATTCTGAGCCAGGATACGGGCTCCTCTTACTCCCACATATCTGATCCCGATGCCGAAGATAAGGCGACTCAAGGGTTGTGATTTACTTTTCTCAATTTGAGAAAGAAGATTCTGAGCGGATTTCTCTCCCATCCTCTCTAAACCGGAAAGAGTGTCTAGATCCAATCCATAAAGATCTGCCACATCCGAAACTACTCCTTTGTCAACCAGTTGATCTATCAATTTATCTCCCAGACCCTCAATGTCCATCGCTCCCCTCTGGGCATAATGGGCAATCTTTTCTTTGAGTTGTGCCGGGCAGGATGAACCAATGCATCGGCTCACTGCCTCATCCTCCA
>JBHIEA010000136.1:0-5174 GCA_046760365.1 bacterium | reverse complement strand
TTTCCATCATTTCCTTTATCTTCATAAGATTAATGATATGTGCTCTTTCCCGTTCTTCGAGTTTCATAGTTATGTACTTTACCGTCTGCTCTACCCTGGGGATAAAGATATACTCGAGGGCATTTACCCTTCTTCTAGTTCGCTCTATTTCCTTAGCTAGCCTCTGAGCCTCCTTCTCCTTCTCGGCCAGATGAATTAGCGAGGGAATGAGATTCAAAAACGATCTCAAAGCAAGATCTAGCTTCCAGTTAGTCCCATAAAAGCCGTAACATAAGGGCTCTCCCTCAGTGGTTAATCTGTATTGAGGAGCTTTCATGGGAGTGTAACCTGAGATTTCCACGCGTATTCGCATCTCGGTCCACATAAGAGCTTCTTCTATCTCTTTTTCGGAGCTGAGCATCTTGGAGATCTGAAAATCGGCATAAATCCTTTCTAGTTCTTGCCTAGCTTTGCTTCGGAGTTCCCGCACTTCTTTAACTAGAGGAAGGAACCTCTGGATTAACTCATCTCTTTTGTCTTCTAAAAGGTCATGGGCTCTTCGAGCCATGACTAGTCTTTGTCTCTGTTTTAGAAGCTCCATCCTGGTGGGATTAACCTGGAGAATTTCAGGCAAGTTAGAACCTCATGGTTTCTTGGGATTTCGATTGCCGTATTTTTCTATAAACTCATCCCTCACTCTTTTTAATTCCGGGGTAGGAATCATTCCCAAAAGTTTCCAGCCAAGATCTAGAGTCTCCTTTACCTCCCTATTTTCATTTTCCCCCTGAGAGACAAATTCCCGTTCAAATTCATCAGCGAATCGAAGATATTTTTTATCCATCTCACTCAAGGTTGCTTCTCCCATAACCAGGGCCAGTTCTCTGATTTCCATACCTTGAGCGTAGGCAGCGTAAAGTTGATTAGAGAGTTCCCGATGATCTTCTCGGGTTTTCCCTTCCCCAACTCCCTCATCCATTAAACGAGATAAAGAGGGAAGAACGTTTATAGGGGGATAGATTCCCTTTTGATGAAGATTTCTTTGGAGTATTATCTGTCCCTCGGTGATATACCCGGTAAGATCAGGGATGGGATGGGTCTTATCATCATCAGGCATAGTTAAAATGGGAATTAAGGTAATGGAACCGTCTTTCCCTTTGATTCTACCCGCTCGCTCGTAAATGGTGGCCAGATCTGTATAAAGGTAACCCGGGTACCCGCGCCTCCCCGGGACCTCCCTTCTAGCTGCAGATAGCTCTCGCAGAGCCTCTGCGTAGTTAGTCATATCAATTAGGATAACCAGGATATGCATCCCTTTTTCAAAGGCCAGGTATTCGGCACAGGTTAAGGCCATTCTGGGAGTGGAGATCCTTTCAATTACCGGATCATCAGCAAGGTTCAAAAAAAGCGTAGTTTTCTCGATAGCACCTGATCTTTCAAAATCGGAGACAAAGAAATTTGCCTCTTCAAAGGTTATGCCCATAGCAGCGAAGACTACCCCAAATTCCTCTTTCTTTCCTAAAACCCTGGCCTGTCGAGCGATTTGAGCGGCAACCTGTATGTGTGGCAGGCCGGCTCCTGAGAAGACAGGTAATTTCTGTCCCCTTGAGAGAGTATTAAGACCATCTATGGCTGATATTCCTGTCTGGATGAACTCAACCGGGTAAGCTCGAGCCTCGGGATTTATTGGTCTTCCCCCGATGTCCAGTCTTTCCTCAGGGATGATGGGTGGAGCGCCATCCCGAGGTCTACCCCATCCGTCAAATACTCTTCCCAGAAGGTCCTCGGAGACCCCCAACTGGATTCCCTTACCGAGAAACTTTACCTGAGCCTCCTTGACTCCTATTTCGGTAGCCCTTTCAAACAATTGCACTAGAGCCGCCTCGGAGGTTACTTCCAGTACTCTACCTCGCCTCCTTTCACCATTAGAAAGTTCTATTTCTACTAGTTCCTCATAGGAGACATCTGATACTTTGTCTACCAGCATTAGTGGACCAGTAAGCTCTTTTACCGCGGTATATTCCTTGGTTCTCATGCTGTGCCCCCAGTTTTGGTTATTAAGTCATTGACCTCTGCTTTAAGTTTTTGATTGATCTTTTCCATCTCTTTTTCTGCTTCTTTCTCGGAAATATACTTGGCCTTAGCGATATCTTCTCTTACCGGAAGAGAGGTGAGATCTCTTAAAACCACGCCTTTTTTTAGAGCAGTTAGGCATTCATCATAATAATTTAGAACCACCTTGAGCATCAAGTACTGTTTTTTAATGGAGGTATAGGTGTCTATGGGATGAAAAGCAAATTGCTGCAGAAAGTCTTCTCTCAGGGAACGGGCTGTCTCCATAGCTATTCGGTCTTGATCAGACAAGGCGTCCAGGCCTACCAGCCTCACTGTCTCCCTTAGCTCATCCTCCTTTTGAAGAAGGGCCATGGCTCTTGTTCGTAGGTCCATCCACTCAGCAGCCACTTCTCGAGTAAAATATTCCTTCAGCTCATCCAGATAGAGAGAATAGCTCCGCAGCCAATGTATGGCTGGAAAGTGGCGCTGGTAAGCTAGCTCAGCTACCAAGGCCCAGAAAACCCTTACTACCCTCAAAGTAGCTTGAGTTACTGGTTCGGAGAGATCCCCTCCCGGAGGCGATACTGCTCCAATAGCACTTAAACTTGCCTTTCGCCCATCGCGTCCTAAGCAGATGATTCTTCCTGCTCTCTCATAGAATTCGGCCAATCTTGAAGGAAGATAGGCGGGATACCCTTCTTCCCCGGGCATCTCTTCAAGTCTTCCTGACATCTCTCTCAAAGCCTCGGCCCAGCGGGAGGTAGAATCAGCCATCAAAGCCACATTATAGCCCATATCTCGATAGTATTCAGCTAGGGTAATTCCCGTGTATATGGAAGCTTCCCTGGCTGCTACCGGCATATTGGAGGTATTGGCTATTAGGACAGTCCTTTCCATTAGAGGTTTGCCTGTCTTGGGATCCTTAAGCTTTGGGAATTCCCTTAAGACATCGGTCATCTCATTTCCTCTCTCCCCACACCCAACAAAAACAATGATCTCTGCATCTACCCATTTGGAAAGCTGGTGCTGGATCACGGTATTATGCAGAAGTAAGGGACCAAAGCCTCCAACGAAATTTTCTTTTTGGGGGATACAAACGTCATAGACATTGAGAGGGCCTTTAATTTTCTCAACGCTCACGACTCTGTCGCAAAAAATATGATCTAAAAGAGAAGACAGTCTTAGGATTTGACTATATTTCTCCTCTCCCCCCTCTTCCTTTAAGGTCTGAGTGAATCTCTTAAATGTACTGGTACTCATTCGTTCCCCGTTGCCAATGTAGTTACTTATTTCTATTCCCCGGGCTTTGAGTTGAGAGTAAGTAACCCTTGAGCTCTGATAAAGGTTAGATATGATGTTACTGGACAAAGGAACCACATCGTAAGAGGTATATGTGGTTCCCTTTGAATTTATGTAATCCTTAATTTTCCGAATTTTATCAAATTTTTCACCATCTTTGCATATTGATTCATAAAATATTTTCAGATTATCAATACCTCGGACGAAAATACGATAATACTTCTTTTCTTTGAACTTTTTGATGGCCAGGAGATGAAGAATCCCCAATCTGGTTAGAGTATAAGAAAGACCGATTTGCAACTTCTTGCTAGCTGTGGAGAGCTCTATTTCTCCTTGAGAGAAAGACCCATCGCCTAGATAATATCCTTTTAGAAAGGCGGAGAGGATTTTATCGCTGGATCTCAGGAGAAGGTGGGGAATCTGTTTCTCAGAAGAACTACCGCCAGCATCTATGGCCTTGATAAAGTCTATAAGCACTTTGTTGTGTATGAGAATTCCAGCAGTCTTGCTTTTTTGTTTCTCTTTCTTAGTTTTAATGCCAAAAACAGAATTGATCAACTTGTTGAATCGTCTTAGAAGTTCGTCGTCTCCATTAGTAAACACGGCTGTATTTTTGGTTCTGATATATCCTTCAGCGATAAAAAGTCCTAAAATTTCGCCCAATTCTGGACTGGCTTGAGGAGGAATATGGATACTCTGACCCCATCTAGATCCCCTTAATTGTTTGGGAATCGGAAGAGGCAAATTAGCTTGGAAATAGACTTTTTTCACTAAGGAAAGAGGAGGAAGGTTTCTTTGGTAAATAAAACTTTCTGCGTTTACCTTAGAAATTCCCACCAAAGATAATTTCCGCTTTTTCCTGAGATTTCGTAATATCTGGGATAGCCTTTCCCTGACAGAGGCATCTACTGCTCTAGCTTCTTCTAGCTCATACAGGTCAAATTTTGCTTTTTTATTCTTAGTTTCTATCTTTCGCACAGCAGCAATGAAATCTCCTACCCGCAGATTCTCAGCCTTAGTTTGAATAATCTCTCCGGCCTCATTTATCCTGAATACCTTGTGGGAAGGAGTAACTTCGACCAAACGTCCGCTTCTTGTCTTAATACGAATAATAGAATTAGATTTCCCTTTGTAGAAAATAGATGAATTTGATCCTTCGATCTTGTCCGTGTTCATAGAGAAAAGAGAAAGTGAAGGATTAATCTCGATTATTGTCTCTAAGCCATTTGTTCTTACTTCCCCTCTTTTTAAGCACTTTTTGTAAAGTTCCTCCATAGTAAGAAGAGTCCCATCACCAAGAATTACAGGAGTTTTGCCAGAGGTGCATTTCCCTGAGCCGAAGGGACCAGGGATACAGGCAGTTCCCCCTTTGGCTATGGGAAAGAAAGTATCGATGACCCTTTGACCAGTAATTAGAGGCTCTTCGGGATTGAGTTGTTTTTTGTAAGGTCTCATCTTCCTCACCGGCCATCTCTGAAGCATAGAGATTTTCTGGTCCTTTCCTTCCTCAGTTTTAATTATGGCAATAGTATCCTCAACCTTTACTTTGCCTTCTCTTATTTTCTTTATCTTCCCCTCAATTCCGAAGGGGACGAGGATACGATGCTCGGCTATCTCTGTTTCCTGTACCACTCCTAGAATATCTCCCGCCGTAACTTCTTCTCCTTCTTTCACTGTTGGTTTGAAATCCCATGGTTTTTCGCGGTCAATAGCCGGCAGTTCGATTCCTCGAGAAATAAAATCTCCTTCCTTTGCTTTGATTAAGTCTAAAGGACGTTGTATTCCGTCATATATGTTTCCCAATATACCGGGGGCTAATTCCACTGATAAGGGTTGATAAGTTG
>JBHIEA010000135.1:0-5230 GCA_046760365.1 bacterium | reverse complement strand
ATCTTCTCTAGCATTCCTTTACCTATTCCGGGAATGCCTGCTAACCTGCCCTGACTGTATAGTTCCTCCAGATCGCCTGGTAGATGCTCCAAGGTTTCGGCAGCCTTCTCGTAGGCCCTCACTCGAAAAGGGTTTTCTCCTTTGATACTCAGAAAATCGGCCATTTCCCTAAAAATTTGGCAAATTCTAGCCGAATCTACTTTCATCTGAGTCTTCCTTCTAAGCGACAAAACTGCTTATTTTTAGACTTTTCTAAGTAATTTTCTATCTTGAGAGACCTGCGCGTCGAGGCTGTCTTGGATAAGCCACTTTGATACGGGCGGGTCTACACGTTCATTCCTTAGCTCGCACTTCTCAACTAAACAGAGGCCAAGAGTGGCTCGCCGATATCGCTATGTCAGAGGCGAGCGATCGTCCAGTGCCCAGAAGAAAAGTAGAACCGCAAAGTGGTGTTCCAAGACACCGAGAACAGCGCAGGCTACCACAGTCTCAATTGGTTAATTGCTTCCATACGTTTCTTACTTGATCTCTGGTCTTATTGACACTGCCCTCATTGTCAATGACAAAGTCAGCCCTCTTGATTTTCTCACTCTGAGGAAGCTGAGCTTCCATTATTCCTTTGATCTCGGCCGAAGTAAAATTGGTTTGGTCTTTAATCCTTTTCAACCGAGTATGGTAAGGTGTGGTAACTACCAGAATTTTATCTACCAGAGAGTCCCATCCTGCTTCTAAAAGTACCGCCGCATCTATAATCGTCACATTTGCTCGGCTCTCCTTAATTTTCTTCTTCATCTCTTTAACCATGAGGGGATGAAGAATTGAATTTAGCTGTTCCAGTTTCTTTTTGTCTTTAAAGACCAGATTTCTTAACTTTTTCCGGGAGACATTTCTCTTTCTATCTAATACCTGCTCAGTAAAAATGCTCGTTACTCTTTTCTTAATTTTTTCTTTCTTAAGAAGCTGATGGCCTATTCTATCTGCCTCAACGACCTCGGCTCCCAAATCCTCAAACAGGCGGGCTACGGTGGTCTTGCCGCAGCCAATATTGCCGGTAAGGCCGATTATTTTAGTCTTTGCCCAGGTTTCCAGAATTTTTTTTGCGGCCTCCAGAGCCTTACCCCGGTGACTGATACGGTTTTTTTCTTTCAGGCTTAGCTCGGCGAAGGTTCGGTGGCAGCCTTCAGGCTGAAATAATGGATCGTAGCCAAACCCATAATTTCCTCTCAGGTGCCCGAGGATCCTTCCCTGGCAAGTTCCCTCCACCGTGATTTCTCTCCTTCCTCCATCGCTGATCACCATTACACATCTGAAGTTTGCCTGGCGCCTCTCAAGAGGGACTTTTTTTAAAAGGGAAAGAAGTTTTCTGTTATTCTCCTCATAGGAAGCTCCCTCGCCGGCAAATCGAGAAGAAAGAACGCCGGGAGCTCCCCCTAGGGCTTCTACTTCCAATCCGGTGTCGTCTGCCAGGGCAATTTTGTGGGTAAATTTAGCCACCGCTCCGGCCTTAACCCGGGCATTTTCATAGAGGGTATCATTGTCCTCCACCAGAGGTGGGAATCTAGGAAAGTCTTTAAAGGTTAAAATTCTTATGGGCAGGTTCCGGAGAGCCTCTTTTATTTCCCTGATTTTATCCTCGTTGCGGGTAGCTAACACCAGCTCCATTCATCTATTCCTACCGTCTCTTTTTCCACTTGAATAAGCTTTGCTATCCCCACCTCGGCCAGGTCCAGTAGTTCGTTCAGTATATCACGCGAAAAAGAGGCACCCTCCCCGCTTACCTGTACCTCCACTAATTCTTTTTTGCCTGTCATTACTACATTCATATCCACACTGGCCTGAGAATCTTCTTGAAAAGATAGATCAAGAAGCTTTTCTCCCTGACTAATTCCTACACTGACCGCCGCTAAGGAGTCTTTAATGATGGAATCCTCCACCATTCTCTTTTTTCTCAGCCATCTGTCAGCGTCCACCAAGGCCACAAAAGCTCCAGTAATGGAAGCACACCTTGTTCCTCCATCTGCCTGAAGGACATCGCAGTCAATCCAGATAGTCCGTTCCCCTAGCCCGGTTAGATTTACCACTGCTCTGAGGGACCTTCCGATCAGTCTCTGGATCTCATAAGACCTGCTCCTTCGCTGATCTACTTCTCTCAGGCTCCTAGTAGGAGTTGAGTAGGGAAGCAAATCGTATTCTGCCGTGAGCCAGCCCTCTTTTCCTCCCCGGAGAAAAGCAGGAACACCTTCCTCTACCATGGCTGTACAAACTACTTTGGTGTCTCCAAAGCTTATGAGGGTCGAGCCTTGGGCGTATTTTACAAAATTTCTTTTTATGGTAACTTTCCGCAGCTCATCGGCTGAACGTCTATCTCTTCTCAGCATCCCTTCCTCTCATTCATACCCAAACTCTCATATGAATCGGCCCCTCCAATGTGTATACTCACTATAGCGGGCAAGTCCTCAACCTTAGCTTTTAGATTACTTCAGGTCCGAGATCGGAAAACACCACAATTTGTCTCCTTTTTACTCCTTTAGATAGGCTCCCGCTCCTTCCTTGGTAAGAAAATAAACTGTCGAGAAGTGATCCTAACCGGTTTCATCTTCATCTTTTCGGGGCCTTTCCCGGGGGAAAATTCGGTCGAAAAAATCTCCCATTCGACGAACCACGTCAAGAATCCCGCCCAAAAAGATCCCCATAACCACCAGAAAAATAATTAAAACCAGAGGCCAGGCAAAAATCAAAAGTAAAGCTATTAAACCACCCACTAACCCTCCAATAACTTTGCCTAGGTTTCTTTTTAAAGAAATCCTCATCCGGGCTACCTTTTCAGTTCTTTCTCTTTCTCAAGAAGGTGGGAATATCTAATTCATCACTGGCATAAACCCCCAGATCTAGTTGTTTTGCCGAAGACGGTGGTTTCTTATGGTCTTCAGTGATCTTGCCTCCAGCGGCAATAAGAGTAACCGTCACCTCCTCGGAAATGCCCTCGTCAATACTGGCACCGAAGACAAATTCTGCCTGGGAGCAGCTATTTTCTTGGACAATAAGAGTAGCGGCTTCTACCTGGGATAAACTTAGATCCTTCCCTCCCCTAATATTGAAAAGTACGGCTTTTGCTTTCTTCAAAGAAGTCTTGTCTGACAAGGGAGAAGAAACCACCTGCTTGGCTGCCTCCCGAGCTGCATCTTTACCAGATGCTTTGCCCATAGCGATCTGAATTCGTCCTTGGTTCTGAAGAAGCGCCCTGATATCGGCGAAATCTAAAATCATTAAACCAGGACCCAAAAGTAGATTTCCCAGAGCCTGAATAACCTGATCCAAGACTCCATCTATTCTTCTAAGTCCTTCCTTTAAGGAGGGATGTTGTTGAGCATTTTTTAGTAAGATGTCGTTAGGAATAACCATCAAGGCGTCCAGAGCTCTTTCCAATTCTTGAAGACCTCTCTTTCCCACTTCCACTCTTTTTTCTCCCTCAAAATAAAAAGGAAGGACCACAAAACCTAGGGTAAGACTGCCCATCTCCTTAGCCAGTTGGGCTACGACGGGGGAAGCCCCCGTACCGGTACCTTTACCCAGACCCGAAACCAGAAATACAAGGTCCGTGTGATACAAAATCGCTTTAACCCGGTCCTTTTCTTCCAGAGCAATCTGTCTACCTATCTCAGGATCACC
Source organism: bacterium (assembly GCA_046760365.1). Classification (GTDB taxonomy): domain Bacteria; phylum Aerophobota; class Aerophobia; order Aerophobales; family AE-B3A; genus AE-B3B. Next base: position 1,561 of record JBHIEA010000135.1, on the reverse strand, counting down.
GCCTGTCCCCCACCCCTGGGTTACCCTACCTCCTAACTGCAGCTTTTTTTCTACTCCACATCTTTCCAGAGAACCCCCATCGGTATTTAGCACCACAAACTCTATCTTGGGCAGGTAGCTGCGGTTCAGTCGCGACAGTATGCTGCATCCAGCTCCTCCAATCCCTAAGACTTTTATCCGTACCCCGGTTGATTTTACGGTGGGGCCAGATTTAGTCGCCGACCCACCCACCCCGGAATCAAATTCGATCATCTAAAAATCTCCTCTCAAGTTTACCGCCCAGTGGCTCCTGATTTTCAGAATTGACTTAAGAATCGTAGGTCATTCTGAAAAAAAAGTCGAATATCATCGATCCCATATTTCAACATACAGATTCGCTCGACTCCCATTCCGAAGGCAAAGCCCTGATACTTCTCGGGATCGTAATTAACTTTCCTGAAAACCTCCGGGTCTACCATCCCTGATCCCAGGATTTCCAGCCACCCTTTTCCCGAACAGACTCGACAGCCCCTACCTTGGCACATAATACAGCTAATGTCCACTTCCGCGCTGGGTTCAGTAAAGGGGAAGAAACTAGGACGAAAGCGAAGACGAGTTTTTTTGCCGAACATCTGATGCACAAAATAAGTAAGACAGCCCTTAAGGTCCGAAAAGGTTATTCTCTTATCAACAGCCAATCCTTCCACCTGATGAAACATGGGAAAATGAGAGGCGTCTACTGCATCCCGCCGGTAGCACCTACCGGGAGCAATTATGCGGATAGGGGGAGATCTTTTCTCCATTACTCTGATTTGAACAGGGGAGGTCTGAGTTCTAAGAAGATGGGTCTCGTCGAGATAAAAAGAATCCTGCTCATCCCGGGCGGGATGGTAGCGAGGCATATTTAGGGCCTCGAAGTTATAATACTCAGTCTCCACTTCCGGACCTCTTACTACCTGAAAACCCAGGCCAATGAAGATTCTTTTGATCTCCTCCAGAGTCTGAGTGATAGGGTGCAGCCGACCCAGGGGTGGTCTTTTTCCGGGAAGAGTTATGTCAACCCATTCCTCCTTTTGCTGGCGAGACATCTCTTTTTCTCTTCTCTTGAGGTCCTCCTGAACTGTCCGCTTTATCTGGTTTACCAACTCCCCTAGCCGAGGCCTGTCCGAAGGAGAAAGGTCCTTTATGCTCCTCAAAATTTGGGTAATTTTACCTTGGCGTCTTCCTAAAAACTCAACCCGTATAGCCTGGAGCTCTTTTTCATTGGCAGCTTCCTCTATCTTGCGCTTAGCCTCTAGGCTCAATCTTTCCAGCTTCTGTCTCATTTAGACTTTTCCCCTCGATAGATTAGTCTATTGATGGCATTAATGTAAGCCTTGGCACTAGCTTCGATAATATCAGTACTCACACCCCTGCCAGTAACCAGATTTCCTTTCTCCTCAACCTTCACCATCACCTCACCCAGAGCATCTTTTCCTCCCGTAACGGCGCGAAGAGAATAGTCGGCTAAAGTTAGTTTTAGTCCAGTAATTCTATCTATAGCTTTATAAGCAGCGTCGATAGGTCCATCCCCGCAGGCTGC
>JBHIEA010000134.1:0-5282 GCA_046760365.1 bacterium | reverse complement strand
TACAGAAAGTCAAATAACAATCTTCACCTATAGTGAAGATTATACCAGGGGGATACTATGTGGAGCTCACAACCTCTAGCATCTAAATCTCCCGAGATCATTTCCTGAACCTCATCAGTTTCTTTCTTAAATAACTTGAGGTCGCAGCATCTCGACCCAGACGCCAAACCTACCTCCTCTAAGGGTACACGATGCTCCTTTTTTAGATCGTCCAAATTGAAGACACCCACCAAAACATATTCTCCCAGACAGGTATAAACTACTAGGGGGCTTTTTTTTTCTAAGGGATCTTCAAGGAAGCAGCGCCGTGTGGGGATGGCGGGTTTATCCGGATGAATGAGCTTCCCTTCTTGAGTGCAGATCTTCTTTATTAGCCCTGCGTTTGCCATCCCTATCCCGTCACCGATGTAATTCACACCACAACTCAAGGCATGAGCCACAAACTCTGGTATTATATCAGCGTCGTGGTAGTACTCTAGAGGAGAGTTGAGCCGGTCATAATTTTTCACTTTTTCGTAGGATTCCTTTCCGGTAAAGTAAACATCAAAACAGGGATAGAGGCCAAAAGCCCAGGCAAGTGAAGAGTTGTAGAAATTCTGGTATATCTCGTATAAATCCGGCCTCATTCTGAAGTCATTGCTGGTCCTTATCAAATGAGCATTTTTGGTCTTAAGGGCCACTGGGTAAAGCTTGCTTGGGCACATACACATCTGCACTGGTATATTGTATTCACCAAAAGATTCTATGGCCTCTACCAACCACTTCTCCTTCTCTCCTATATGGTTTAGGCTCCTGAACCTGTTCACATGCACAAGGTTATCTGGCTCAACCCAGATGGTTCGCCAGTCCTTGAATTGCTTTGCCCTATTGAGCCAAAACTCTTTCTCTACCGGGATATTGTCCTTCTCATTCCAGGAGTATTTCTTGCGGTAAGGGGTATTCTCATCGAAGTAGGTAGTCCAGATCCAAAGACCTATAGGAGCTCTTCCCTTTACCCTCTCAAATCCATAAGGAAAATCTTTTTCATTGGGTTCAAATTCAACGACTCCCCAGATTGAGTTTATGAAATCTAGGATTTCCTGGCCGCTTCCTTTTTTCAGTTTTTCAGCGAATTTAGAAAGTTCTTCTGATGACGGCCATCTCTTGGAGCTCTTATACCACATCACATCTATCTGTAACCACTTCGCGGGAATTTCCTTGGCCTGGAGGTCATTTAAGACTTCCGGAAGCACTTTTTCGTTTAAGAAGTTGAAGTAGAACGATCCATTTGCTGTTGAGTAACCTAAGTAACTGTGGCACTCAGCAGCTACTCCCAGGATTCGTCTATGGTGAAGCCTCCTCAGGAAAGAGCCAGCTTCAACTAATGCCTCACTGGGGCCCTCACTTGAATAAAATATGATTACCTTATGTTCAACAGATCCGTTAGGAATCCCGGAGAGCTCGCAGGATAATTCTCTCGTGTTTTCTCTTTTTTTACAAACAAATCTAGTATCTATGAAGTTATCTGCGGGTAAAATCACTATTGTTTTTCTCTCATCGTACACCCAGAAAGGTAGATATTCTGTACTGTCTTCGTTTGCTTCTAACAATCTTTTGAAGGCATTTTTTGGCTTCTCTATTCTTATTATTGGCCAAACCCCTGTTTCATCAGAAGATTGTATGACTGCTACATAAAGACCTTCGTTTACTGAGTTTTCTGGAAATAGTGGAAAATCAATGTTTAATGGCCTATTAGGAGGATTCAGGAAGCGGAAGATTGCTAAAATCACTCCCTCACCATAAAACTTGAACTCGACCTCGACTCTTAATTCACCTGACCACTTTTGCCTCATCCACTGGTAGCTCCCTGATTTATCAACTCCTGAGCCGAGGGAAATTTCATCTAACCTCAAGGAAGAGAGAAATATTTCTCTTTTATCTACCCCGACTTTCCAGCTACAGTTTCTGATCCAAGAACTTCCTGCAAAACCAAAATCGTAGCCCTCCGGCCTACACCGAAATTTAAAATTCTCCCTTTCATCTTCAAAAAGAACCTGCTCGTCTTCCTTAACTATCTTCATAATCAGCCTCCCTCTTTTTAGAGTTGTTCCGAACAGATACCTCTTTTAGAAACCGAAATCCGTTTATTATACACTTTCCTTTTTGCCTCATTTATCTTCTTTAAAAACCTGTGAGCTAAAAGGGAAAGAACTAGGACCAAACCCTAGATTGAAGGCTCTTTACCTATCCCTTGATGCCTCCAATGACCAGGCCGCTTCGAATGTATTTCTGAAGAGAAACAAATATGATGATGACCGGAGCTATAGCAACAACCGAGTAGGCCATTAGCTCATTATATTTAATTCCATACTGACCAATGGCATTATAGATCCCAATAGTTATAGGTCGAAGCTCAGCTTTTGTTAAAAAGGTTAGGGCAAAGACAAAACTCTCCCCAGGCAAATAAGAAAGTAAGAATGGAAGAAACCATGATGGCTGGAAGAGCGAGTGGCAGAATGACTCGCCGAAAGGCTCCCAAAAAAGTGCACCCATCAATTCTCGCTGCGTCTTCCAACGCTTTAGGGAACATAAGGAAATAGGGTCGCAGGATGAGAATGGCAAAAGGCAACCAAAGCATGACATTGGCTAGAATAACGCTAATGTACATATTAAGAAGTCTAAGTCTATTAAATGTGATAAATAGAGGAAGGACTAAAGAAACATCGGGAAGCAGTTGAGAGATGAGAAGAATAGAAATGAAAAACGTCACTCCCTTTATTCTAAATCGCGCTAATCCGTAAGCGGCTAAGGCACCCAGTGCTATGGTTATCACCGTCGTAAAAGAGGCAATAATCAGGCTATTCTGAAGGTAGCGTCCCATAGAACCCTCTGTGAAAGCGATAGAATAAGATTCTAGGGTAGGTCTTTTGGGAATGAGCAGAGGAGGTCTGGTAATGACTTCCGGGGAAGGCTTTATCGAGGTTACAAACATCCAGTAGAAAGGGAATAAAAGGACAATGGCTATAAAAATTCCAGTAAAAATAAGAACCGTATCTTTGTTTTTCCTCATTCTTTCGGCTCCTCTTTGGCAGTAAATATGAGATAAGCAGATATTATGACAAAAAGAAAAATTAAGAGAATATTGGTAGCAGCCGCGCCCTGGCCGAATTCAAAAAAGAGAAAGGATAATTTGTAGGCCAAGATTGGCAAAACCGTGGTTGAATTAATGGGTCCTCCGCCGGTCATGGCATAGATAAGACCGAAGATTCTGAAGGTGTAGATAAAACCGAGTGTGAGTACGATGAGGATAGAAGGTTGCAGTAGAGGCAAGGTAAGGTATGCAAATCTTCTTAGAGGGCCTGCTCCATCGACAGCGGCCGCTTCGTATATATCCGGCGGGATAACCGTTAGTCCAGAGGCTAATATCATCATATTAAAAGGTATCCCAATCCAGATATTGGCTAGCATCACTCCAGCTAAAGCAGTTTTAGGATCAGCCAGCCAGGCAATTCCTTTTTCAATAAAATGAAGTTTTATCAGTAGCTCATTTATAAGACCATAATCCCCACTGAGAAGCCATCTAAAAAGGATGCTCACAGCAACCTGAGGCACCATCAGGGTGATCAAGAGAGACCCTCTCAGATGGCCAGCCAAGGGGAAACTCAAACTAAAGAGCAAAGCAAAAGCAAAACCGATGGTAAATTGGAAAAAAATGCAGCCAATGGTAAAAATGAGAGAGTTTTTCAGGGAAATTGGGAAAACAAGACTCGTAATCACTTGCCTATAATTTTCCATCCCAATAAAGGCCTTGGTAGGTTTCATCAGAGTCGTCATATTAACTTCTTGAAAACTTAAAATAAGATTAAAGGCCAGGGGATACATCATCACCAGGACAATATATATAAAGGCGGGTAAGATATATAAATAACCTACTCTCTCACCCTTAGCCATGGACTTAATGTCTATTTTCACCCCTTCTCACCGGTCAGAAATATTTAGCCCTCTTTTCAACTTACCCAAAAACAGTTGGGCTATCCGCCTTCATAAGGTCCGGATAGCCCAATCAAAGCTATTTACTTAGATGAGTTTTTCTATTTTCTTTGCTGCATCCTTTAGAGCCTGTGCTGAGGTTTTTGTTCCCAGTAATGCTTCCTGAAGAGCTGTGTATATAGCTTCGGAGATTTGAGGCCACTTGGGATGGGGCCCGCGAGGCCGGGCGTATTTCATCTGCTCAACAAATACCTTTCCCACAGGGTCGCTCCAGTGGGGAGAAGTTTCTGCTACCTTTTTCAAAACGGGAAGGCAACCCCATTTGTAGGCCAATTCTTCGAGATTGTCTGGCTGGTAAACCCATTTAATGAATTTCCATACCGCATCGATATTCTTTCCCTTGAAAAAGGCAAAATTCACTCCTCCCATAGCAGAGGCTTTCTCTACTCTTCCCGGGAGTAGAGCTACTTTAAAATTTACGTCTCCCATAGCTGGGAGGCACCAAGGACCGTTAACCATCATAGCCGCCCCTCTATTCACAAATTGTGGCCTAACTCCCGACCATTGGTCCATACTGACGATTTCTTTGGATACATAACCTTTTTTTATCCAATTGACCCAGAGTTCGAGAGCCTCCACAGCCTTAGGGTTGTCAAGATCGTCAATGTCTACTCCATTTTGCCAGAGAAAAAGGCAGCCATTGGAAGGTCCCCTCTTCCGTTCCTATGGCGGAAACAGAGAGTCCATATACTCCCGGCTTAGTGAGCTTTGCGGCATAACTGGTCAATTCTTCCCAGGTCGTGGGAGGTCTGTTGGGATCAAGACCAGCTTCCTTGAACATATCCACGTTGTAGAAAAGGGCCAGCGTGTTGGTCTCAATAGGAATCCCGTAACATCGGCCTTTCCATACAGTTGATCGCCACGGTCCAGGGAAAAAATCTTCACCTGAGTATTCCCACCTAGCAATCCTATCTGTGATATCAGTGTAGGCTCCCATAAAGGTGAAGCTAGCATGATCAGGGTTATCTATCATCATGAAATCGGGAGGATTTCCAGCGGCTATTGCTATGGTAACTTGTCTCTTCAATTCACCAAAAGGGATCATTTTTGCTACTACCTTTACTTGATTCTGCGACTTGTTAAATAGATCAATGGCCGTGTAAAGGTAGTTCCCCTCCGGCACATAGGACCACATTTCAACTGTTTCTAAGGCATAAACTCCGCCAACCAACAAAATCAACACAATGCAGAGGAAAAAACCTACGCACCATCCGGTCTTCTTCATCTTTATTTACCTCCTTTGGGTTGGTATT
>JBHIEA010000133.1:0-5308 GCA_046760365.1 bacterium | reverse complement strand
CTCTTTTTGTAATCTCCTTTTTAGGTAGTTTACGAGCCTGCAGCGGAAAAGCTATATTATCGAAGATTGTCATGGCGGGATAAAGAACCGGGAACTGGAACACCATGGCCACGTCTCTTTCTCGTGGGTGCAGGTCTGTAGCTTCCTCACCATCAAAATATACCTTTCCCGAAGTTGGGGTCTCAAGCCCAGCAATGATTCTCATGGTTGTGGTTTTCCCACAACCAGATGGGCCCAGAAGGCTTATCAACCCTTTGTCGGGAACCTCCAGAGATAAATCGTCCACGGCCACCACTTTGCTACTAAAGATCTTAGTAACACGGTGTAAGGAAATTTTTGCCATTGTGTTCCCTCTAAATTATAATTTTACTGGTTACGCCATCAAATAGATGAACATCACTTAAATTAAAGGAAATCCAGAGAGTCTTACCCAACCCGGCTCTATAGATCTCGGGAACGAAAGCCTTTAAAAGATGTTCTCCTAGCCTAAGATGAACAATGGTATCTGAGCCTATGACCTCCCCCACCACTATCTTAGCCTCAAGGGAAGCATCCATTCCCTCCAAAGGCTCTTCACTAATACTTATATGCTCTGGCCTTATACCCAAAACAACCTCCTTAGCAGAGGATTTTAGCTCATCCTTTAACGCTGTTACATCCAGAGTGAAGGAACGGGCATTCAGTAGTAATTTTTCCTCTTTCTCCACCAGCCCACATTTTATTACGTTCATAGCCGGGTAACCCAGATATGTTCCAACAAATACAGTGGCTGGGTGATTATAAGCTTCATCCACTTCCGTGTACTGCTCAACTTTACCATTGTTGAGTATAGCCACCTTATCAGCCATGGCCAGAGCATCTACCGGATCTGGAGTAGCGTAGATTATAGTCTGGCCAAGCTTTTCCTGGCATAGCTTAAATTCAGCTCTCATGCCCTCTCTTATCTTATAGTCAAGATTGACCAAGGGTTCATCAAAGAGACAAATACGAGGCCTTTTTGCTAGAGCTCTGGCTATAGCTACTCTCTGCATCTCTCCTCCACTGAGCTGTTCAGGTTTACGCTCCAATAAATCAGCAATTTTAAGAAAGTCGGAAACCTCCTTAACCCTTTGGTCCATCTCCTCTTTTGACGATCCCACTGCCTTCAGAGGACTGGAGATGTTATCATAAACAGTCAGATGGGGATAAAGAGCAAAATCTTGGAATACCATGGATACCCCTCTTTTCTGAGGGTAGAGATCGGTAACATCCTGATGGTCAAAATAAATCGTACCCTCAGTAGGAGGCTCCAAGCCGGCAATTATCCTGAGCAAGGTTGTCTTTCCTGCTCCTGGTGAGCCCAAAATACAGGTAAACGAGCGATCCTCAATTTTAAGAGTCACATTGTCCAAGATCCTTTTTCCGTCAACTTGTTTGGTAATGCCATCGATACTTATAATGGGCATTTAGATGCTCACCTCTCTCATAGGAACGATTACTATCAATGAATTTATTTCATCATTTTAAATACATTCTTGTCAAGTATTTTCTAAACAATATCAGAATAATTACACAGGGTATGATTGCTAAAACTGAAATGGCCGATATCTGATTCCACATAACTCTCATTCCCCTCCTTAAACTGGGAAGGAAGGCGGTATACAGGAGGACTTTCCTTCCCGATAAAAGGTAGGCTATGATGAACTCGTTCCATATAAATACCCAGCATAAGGCAAAGGCCACTACTATTCCAGTGCCAATAAGTGGTAAAGTTGTCCTGCGAAGGGTCTGAAGGAAGGAAAAACCATCTAAATAGCTCGCTTCCTCCAAGCTCCTTGGGACCTCATCAATGAAGCTTCTTAAAATCCACACTACCAAGGGAATATTAAAGGCGAGGTAAGTCATAATCAGAGCTGGATAGGTATCTATTAAACCCAGATACTTCCATAGCCAGAAAATGGGAAGAAGAAAGGCAATGGGTGGAAACATTCTTATAGTTAAAAGAAAGAAGAAATTAAACGAGTCGCTTAATTTCCCCTTGGGGTATCGAGAAAAGGCGTAACTAGCGAATATTCCTAAAATTACAGCTATTGTGGTAGTTGCCAATGCCACGATCAGGCTACCAGCTAAGGCATTCTTTCCGCTCCCTCCCAAGATCCAACGAAAGGCACTTAAGGTAGGCTTGGGAGGGAAAAATGAGGGTGGAACAGTATAAACGTCATTTATGTCTTTAAAAGATGAATTTATAGTCCAATAAATGGGAAAGGCAATAAAGGCTGTATAAATGATAAGCCCAACAAGGGCCAGAATCTTTCCTACGCCAAAACTTTTCCCGCTTTTTTTCATCCTATTAGCCTCCTTCCATTGCTCGTCTTCTTATAATTTTCCAGAAAAGCAACATGAAAAAAACCGCGGCGAGTCCAATAATCCAGCCCAAAGCAGCAGCATAACCTACTTTATAGTAGGAAAAACCGACTAAAAAGGTATAAAAGACAGGGAGTTCACTAGCAGTTCCCGGTCCTCCATAAGTCATGATGAAAACCTTATCCAGATATTTGTAAGAGTCCATAAAACGAAGAAGAAAGGCGATAGCCAGAGGGATCGTTAAATAAGGCAGGGTTATTCTTCGGAATATCATCCAGTCAGAGGCTCCATCAAGATAGGCCGCCTCATATAAGTTCTGAGGTATGGAAATCCTGCCCGCATAGATGATTAGCAAAGGAAGAGATGTCCACTGCCAAATATCAGTCAGCATAACTGTAGTTAAAGCCAAATCCTTGCCTCGCCAGGCCACGGGGGATAATCCGAGAGAGACTAGCATATTATTGATAGTACCAGTGCCTGTGACCAGTAATACCCATATTTGGCCAGCCACGACGGGAGCCATCATCATCGGCACCAAATACAAAATGAGAAGTCCACCTCTTAGTTTGCCCGACTTAATGTAATTTACCAAAATTAGGGCAATAACCATTCCTAGAAACACCTGCAGAGTAACACCAAATCCTGAATAATACAGCATTCTCTTTAGGGAGTCGAGAAATCGTGGATCGGTGAATACCTGAATGTAATTACTGATACCAACGAATTTTCTCTCCGGTGATACTGTGGGATTCCACTCGTGGAAGGAAATGAAGATAGCCCAGATCAGTGGAAATATTACTACCGAGAGGATAACAGCAAAAACTGGGACAACTAAAAGATAGGTTTTGGGTGTTTTTCGTTTTTTCAACTTTTGTCTCCCCTTCGGCTACATTATAATAAATAATAAAGAGGGAAGGAAAGGCCAAAGATAATGTTTACCAGTACCCTAAACGCTTGCAAGCATCAACAAAGTCTTTATAATACTTTTTCTGCTTATCCTTTCCCAGCGTATCTCTTATTTTTGCCCATTCTGCCGCAGCTTTCTTAATCGCCTCCTCCGGTGTTACCTCTAAAGACATGGCCCTCTGAACCCATCTAGATAGAGACTCAGTATACTGGGTAGCTCCCGGCCAGCAAATTTCGGGGAAGGCCACTGCCATATTGGCAAGACCTCCATCCAAATGTTTTCTGGCCTCTTCAAATGTTTTAAAACATGGCTCGTTTTCGGGCCAGTCAGGGGCAACGCCTCGTAGAGGATTGGGCTTAGTATATTCCAAGGCTGCCTCGTCTGTATAGTGAGAATACATCATGGGATCCATGCCACAGTAAAGATCACTTTGGGTGTATAAACTGTAGTCTCTATGGGACACATGATAAGCTACGTAGAACGCTGCTTCCTTTACCTTCTGGGGTAAATTCTTGGGAATTAACCAGACTCGGTTATAAGGAGACATAGCCCGATGGGTAACTTTTCCTGTCTCGGGATCCCTGTATCCGGGCATTAACGCATTAGCCACATCTCCTTTCACGGCCGGAGTTCCCATTTGGCCCCACTCGTTAATGTCTATGAACCAGTCCTGGAAGGCTACTTTCCCCGCTAGCCAATAGTCTACGGTCTCTGTGAATCCAAATGATGATACTCCCGGAGGACAGTATGGTACAGTTTCAACCATCTTGGCCAAGGCTGCAATTGCCTTATCTTGAGGCCAGAGGGGAATTTCCATGTCTTCACTAAAGTACTTAACCCCGTAACTAGCAGCTATATCAAAGTAGAAAGCTGCTCCATCTGGAGGCAATAACCACCACATGGTAGAGTACATACCTTTAGGTAGCACTTCTTTGAAGAACTTAGCCAGCAAAACAAAGTCGTCCCAGGTTTCTGGTGGTCCCAATTCTTTTCCATACTCTTTCTTGAACTTTGCCTTATACTCAGGGTTTTCGAACAATGAGATCCTGTAGTTGAATAAATGAATATCTCCATCAAAGGGTATGGTCCACCACTTTCCGCCCCACGTGCAATAAAACTCTCTGTAAATGGGGAGCAAATCTTCCTTGTAAGCTTTCACCTGTTCTTGATCGTACTTAGCAAAGTAGTCGTCAAGTGGCTCTATCAGGCCGGTTAAGGCAAAGTCTGCTATAAACTTGGGGGTTATTTCCACCAATTCCCAGGATGGCTTGCCTGCCATAAGATCCCCAATAGCTTTTTCGCGTAGTTTCGGTAGGTCGACCATCTCTGTCCTACGAATTTTAACTCCGCATTCTTTCTCTAAAAGAGGTGCATACCATTCCAGAATCCTTCCTGCACCGGCATCATGAATAGCACCAATGGTAATGCCGCTAAAATCAACATCGGGATTGGGGACTCCTGGTGGAAGAAGCTTGATCTTATTCTCTGCCATGACTAATGAAGCGCTGGTGAAAAGTACCCCCATCATTAGCACCACCGCCCATATCTTCATCCTTCTGTCTCGGATAAACATTAACTTACCTCCTTTCCGTTCCCTATCCCTCCTCTTCTGAGAAGAGGTGGGATTACTATTTTGGCCTTCCTACCCTCTTATTCCTCACCTCCTAGCACTATCTCTTTTCATATGTACTTTCTGGTCACGTTCTTTCTCTCAGTTTTTGACAAAATACTTACAACTCTTTTGGATGAGAGATAAATATAAAAGCTACTGAAACAACAACCTTTAAATGAGTAGCCTGTTCTAAATTAGCTCCCTAACCTCCACTAATTTCTCACCTATCCCACTTTGGGAGCGATGTATCTGAAGATGCTATGTAACTATTCTGTTCGAACCCTTCTGAAGTCTTTACTTGCTTCTCGCAAAAATGAAAAATGGAATATGAATTCCATATGCCATGTTTAACTATATATTATTTTTTTACCTTGTCAACCCCACGCCCCCCTTGTAAATGTTCAAAATTTGGTGGTAGTGGGTAATATTTAGATTCCTCCCTTCAT
>JBHIEA010000132.1:0-5310 GCA_046760365.1 bacterium | reverse complement strand
GTGGGAATTCCACACAGCTCCACAGAATTCATGGCAAAGCTTCCCGGATATTCTTTCTTCACTCCTGCCATATTATAGCCAGCAATTCTTCCTTGCTTTACGGCTACTAGCCAAATAGCAAGAGGCCGATTTACGTTTAAAAGCAAATCTTTTGCCTCGCAGCAATCACCCGCAGCATAGATATCTTTAACACTTGTCTGCATGAAACTATCGACCAAAATCCCTTTATTTGTCTTAATTGGTGTATTTCTCACGAGCTTTATATTGGGCCTAACGCCGATGGCAACAATGACTAAACCACCTGGAACTTTCTTTCTATCCTTTAAAATAACCTCGTTTACTTTCTTATTTTTGCTTCTTATCTCCGCTACTGTATTATCAGTAAATAATCTGCAACCTATTTTTTCTAAACCTCTCTCGATTAGCCTTGAGGAGATCTGATCAAAGGTGGCAGATAGGATTCTGTCGGCTAGCTCCACAATGGTTACTTTAATCTTTAGTTCAATTAAGGCCTCAGTTGTCTTTAAACCGATCAGCCCTCCTCCCATAACAATAGCCTCTCTAACCCTATTGGCCTTAATGTAAGCCTGGATTTTCTGGGCGTCAGATAGCTTTATAAAAGTAAATACACCATCTAAATCCAAACCTTTAAGCTCGGGAATAATAGGCCTGCCACCTGTAGCTATGAGTAACTTATCGAAACATATCTTTTGCCCATCAGATAAAATAACCCATTTTTCCTTCGGCTCTAATTTAGCTGCCTTCTTATTTAAAAAGAGCTCTACCTTGTTATCTTTATAAAAGTCTTTTCCGCGATAAAGCATTCTATCAACATCCACCTTCTTGCCTAAAAGATAAGACATTAAAGGTCGAGAATAATTGGAATGTGGTTCATCGGAAATAACTTTTATCCTGTTCTTCTTATCGTATTCTCGAATAGCCTCGATGGCAGCGATAGCGCTTGCAGAATTACCAATGATTACATAATTCATTCGGCCTCCTCATAAACGATGGCTTCATTGGGGCAATTCTTTACACAAACAGGTATTTCCTCACCCATGCACAAATCACACTTGGAAGCAACCTTCTTGCCTTCCACGCGTCTTGAGATCACCCCAAATGGACAGACCATAATACACATCCAGCAGCCGACACATTTATCTTCATCACAGAGCACTGCCCCTGTTATCTCATCTCGATACATTGCCCCGGTTATACATGCCTCTAAACAAGGGGCATCTTCACAATGTCGACACTGAAGGGCAAATGATTGGTATCCTTTTTCCTCTACTATAACCCGGGGAAGTGGCCTGGGTTCCTTTCCCTTATAGACTCTAATGATGTCCTTCGATTTTGAATGTTGCACCAGGCAATGGATTTCACAAAGTCTGCATCCCATACAGTATTCTTCCCTTATGAGGATTCTTTTCATATCACCATGCCTCTCCCGCCGGTTTTATACCTAAAAGCTTTAAATCGGTATCGGAAAGCCCTACTCCTCTTAGCTGTTCTCGGTTGCCCCTCAAACTCTCAATTGCATTTATACCCATACCTCCAAGCATCTCTTTTATTTCTAAACTCCAGGCCCTAAGTAGGTTTACCAGTCTTTTGGTTCCAATATCGGGATTAAGTCTTTTGGTTAGATATGGGTCTTGAGTGGCTATACCCCAATTACATTTTCCGGTATAGCACTTTTGGCAGAGACTACACCCCATGGCAACCAATGCCGCAGTCCCAATATAGACCGCATCCGCACCCAGGGCAATTGCTTTGGCGATATCGGCACTGCTTCTGAACCCTCCACCGGAAATTAACGAAGCTTGATTTCTAATTCCCTCTTCCCGCAGACGACTATCAACGGCAGCAATCGCAAGCTCAATGGGGATTCCGACATTGTCTCGAATTACGGTAGGAGCAGCTCCGGTTCCCCCACGCAAGCCATCTATAGCTACAAAATCGGCCCCTGCCCTCACTATTCCAGAAGCAATAGGAGCTACATTATGCACAGCAGCAATCTTGACCCCCACGGGCTTTTCATATCGAGTAGCCTCCTTCAAGGCATAAATGAGCTGTCTCAGGTCTTCTATAGAATAAATGTCGTGATGAGGCGCAGGAGATAAAGCGTCGGTGCCTTCGGGAATCATCCGGGTTGAGCTAATTTCCCCAGACACCTTCTCCCCCGGAAGATGTCCCCCAATACCGGGCTTGGCCCCTTGACCGATTTTTATTTCAATGGCTGCACTTCTCTCCAAATATTCCTTATGCACTCCAAACCTACCTGAGGCAACCTGCACAATTGTATTCGAGCTATATCTATAAAGTTCCTTATGTAGACCTCCTTCTCCGGTATTATAGAAGGTGCCAAATTCAGTTGCTGCTCTGGCTAAGGACTTACAGGCGTTAAGGCTTATTGAACCATAACTCATGGCGCTAAATAGAATCGGCGTTTCTAATTTGAGCTGTGGGCTTAATTTGGTCTTAAGTCTTGGCACATTTGTTGAGTAATCTACCTCTAACATATCTGGCTTTCTTCCAATAAAGGTATGGAGTTCCATGGGTTCTCGCAATGGGTCTATGGAGGGGTTTGTAACTTGCGAAGCATTAAGCACGATGTGGTCCCAATATATGGGATAGGGCTTATCACAGCCCATTCCAGTCAAAAGTACACCGCCTGTTTCAGCCTGCTTGGTGATATTTTTGATGACCTGAGCATCCCAATTAGCATTTAGCTTAAATTCGGAAGGATTGCCTCTGATGGTAATCGCTTGAGTTGGACAGAGAGTCTCACAAAAATGGCATCCTACGCAGTTTTCACTATTAGAAGAGACAGTATCAGCTTCAGGATCGTAAGTGTGGGTATCATTAGAACACATCCTTACGCATACCTGGCAGGCAATACACTTGTCATCCTCTCTTCCTACAATAAATTCTGTTGGCGTTGGTCTTTTAGCCATCTCTTAGTTTCCTGCTATTAAGTTTTCCTATAGTCGGTTCTCCCGCCTTAGGCATCCATATCCTATCTGGATTGGGACAGACCTCTCTAATTGCTGACTCCTCAGAGGCCAGGTAGAGAAAACTATCCTTGGTTGCTGCCACTAATGGCCTTAATTTAATTCTATCGTTCAATCCAACCATGGTATTCCTGTTGGCTGCTATTACGGCAAATGGTCCATTAACCAGGGCAGAGCCGTAAGTCAAGCGAAGTGCTTGGAGGAGCTCTCTTCTGAGGGTGTCCTCTCTTTCTGTCTCATCCCAAAGCGGGGCGGCCAGGATGTCGCCAATCACTTCAAATGTAAGTTTATGCTTCCTGGCCAACAGGTCAAATAGATAGGTCATCACCTCGGTGTCGGTGAATAAGGTGCAATAATAACCAAAATTCTCTAGGTATCTTTTGTTTATTCCATAACTAGATATTTCCCCATTATGAATTACTGACCAGTCCAGAAGGCCAAAAGGATGAGCTCCTCCCCACCAGCCAACCGTATTAGTGGGAAACCTTCCATGGGCAGTCCAGAGATAACCTTCGTACTCTTCTAATCTGAAGAATCTTCCGATGTCTTCAGCAAATCCTACACCTTTAAAAATACCCATATTTTTTCCACTGGAAGCAATAAATGCATCTTTAATCTGGGAATTGATAAACATTACACATTTAACCACAGAATCCTCTTCGCTAAGAGCCCCTTTTTCCTTTTTTGGAGTAAGAAAGTATCGCCAAAGGCAGGGCTTATATTTTATCTCACTAATATGGCGGGTCGGTATTGGCTCATCCTTCTCTATTACAAAATTTTCTTTAAGATAATCCTCGGTAATTTTTTTGGCCTCATCTGTTTCGTACATTAAATGAAAGGTATAGTAATCGGAAAAATCAGGATAAATTCCGTAAGCGGCAAATCCTCCGCCTAAACCATTGGCCCGTTCCCTCATGCAGGCAACAGAGGCCATTACAGCTTCTCCATTAAACTTCTCACCACACTCACTCATTATACCAACTAAGCCACATCCGCTTATATCTTTTTCATAATAGTAATTCATCCTGAAGCTCTCTATATCTATTAGTAATGGGAAGCCTTCTATCTTTGCCAAATGCCTTCGGGGTAATCTTGATCCCCAATTTCTTAATCTTAGCATGCAGGGTATTTCGGTTTATTCCTAAAATCTGTGCTGCCTTAAGTTGATTACCCGCGGTCCTGTTTAAGACGCTCTCAATGAGAGGTCTTTCTACCGCTGCTAACATAAATTTATAGAGCTCCTTTTCGTTGTTCCCGACGAAGAAATCCTCAAGTTCCCTAACTGCCTGTTCAATAGAAAGTTCCCTGTTCTCTCTTTGGCCTTTCTCCTCGACTTCTATTATACCTGTTTGGTGTTGCCTCTGTGTTCTTCTTATAGAGTAACCGGCCTCTTTAAGAGCACGAATAATTATCGGATATATCTTTCTCTCTTTATCGACTAGAAAAATATTAATCATTGTCTGCCTAAATTTTAAGCACAAGGTGGCAAAAAATGGGTGGAGGTTCAAACTTATAGGCCACCCTCAACATAGGCTTGTTGACTTGAGTTTACGCCACCCTAATCTGCCAAATTGCCTTCCTTTATTAAATGACCGGCTAGATTACAAATCAAATCCATGGCTCAAAATTTTACCGGATTAAAGAATGGGAAGTAGATTATCCAGTTCATATTTTGTAAGTTGAATTCGATAGTCTTCCCAAGCCTTTTTCTTTAAAGTCACAAACCGACTGAAGACATGTTCACCCAGGGCGCGCCTTACAAGTTCACTTTTTTCTGTAATTGCGATCGCTTCCCCCAAACTATCAGGAAGAGATTCAACTCCCATTTTTTCTCTTTCTTCAGGAGTTAGGTGGTATAAATTTTTCTCTATGGGGCCAGGTAATTCATAACTTTTCTCGACACCTTCAAGACCTGCCTGAAGCATTACCGCAAAGGTTAAATATGGATTGCAAGCAGGGTCAGGGGGCCTGAATTCTGCTCTGGTTGCCTTTTCATTTCCTGGATGATACTCGGGCACTCTAATTAAGGCGGATCTGTTTCTCCGTGACCAGGCGATATAAACGGGAGCTTCATATCCGGGAACGAGCCTCTTGTAAGAGTTTACCCATTGGGCAAATATAGCACATATCTCCTCTGCATGAAGTAGCTGGCCGGCAATGAATTTTTTCGCCACCTCGCTCAGATGGTATTCGTCGTGTTGGGAGAAGAAAGCATTTTTGTCGCCCTTAAATAACGACTGATGAGTGTGCATTCCACTGCCATTTTCACCAAATAGAGGCTTGGGCATAAAGGTAGCGT
>JBHIEA010000131.1:0-5318 GCA_046760365.1 bacterium | reverse complement strand
AGTTTCGGTATATTTTAAAACAATTTGGTAAAGTCGGCAGCACAAAGGGGTGTTGCTAAAGGACAAAGGTGTCTAGGTAATAGACACCTTTTTTATTTTGTGCCTTAATAGCCTCTCACAAAACCAAAGGTTCGGGAGAATTTTTTTTGACTAAAATTTGTAAGATTTCAAAAATCTTGACCTCTGAGATGCCCATTCGGTAAGGATTATACGAAGTGGAGAAGAACACTAAGAGTTTCTGAAAATGAGCATTGATAAAACTTTCGTAGCTTTGTGGAAGGTAGAGATAACAAAAGAAAGGAGGTAAGCTGATGAATCTGAGACGACCAAATGCTAGTGCGGCCACGGGAACATTCAATCGTTCGAGAAGCGTGGTCCCTATGTCTGGGATTTGCTCAGAGTGCCAGGATGGATGTAAAGGCGGCTGTGAGGCTTGGCTGGCCTCATTCAGAGGACGAGAGGTTCTGTATCCAGGTCCCTTTGGGGAAATAACTGCCGGCGCCGATAAGAACTATCCGGTAGATTATTCCCATCTAAATATTCAGGGTTATGCGGTTGGAGCAAAAGGTTTGGCGCACGGGATTGAGCCTGGTCCGGATACGGCTATTTTCCCCAATGTGGATACTGAAACCGAGTATGGATGGCACGAAAAGGTTAAGATGCGTCTGCCCATTTTCACCGGGGCATTAGGCTCCACCGAGATAGCGCGAAAGAACTGGGAACATCTGGCAATAGGAGCGGCTATTTCAGGTATTACGCTCGTATGTGGTGAAAACGTGTGTGGGATAGATCCGGACCTTGAACTAGACGGCAAAGGTAAGATTGTGAAGTCTCCCGAAATGGATCGCCGAATAGAGATCTACAAACGGTTTCACGATCGATATGGTGAGATCCTCGTACAGATGAACGTAGAAGATACAAGCTTTGGGGTGGCAGAATATGTATTAGAAAAACATAATCTTAATACCATCGAGCTAAAATGGGGACAGGGCGCCAAGTGCATAGGTGGTGAAATAAAAGTTAAGGAAATAGAAAGTGCGATCGAGCTTAAAAGAAGAGGGTATATGGTTTTCCCTGATCCGACGCTCCCCGAAGTTCGGAGGGCATACCAGGAAGGAGAAATTAAAGATTTTGAACGACACTCTCGGCTAGGTTTCGTAAGTGAGGAGGCTTTCTCCAAGGAAATAGACCGTCTCCGCAGACTCGGATTTAAGCGGGTTACCCTCAAGACTGGCGCTTATTCGGCGGTGGAACTTGCCATGGCTCTACGTTATGGGGCAGAGGCGGAGCTAGACCTTATCACGATAGATGGTGCTCCTGGTGGTACAGGAATGAGTCCCTGGCCGATGATGAATGAGTGGGGCATTCCGACTTTTTACCTTGAATCCCTTACCTATCAATTCTGTGAAAAACTTAGGCAAAGAGGGATAAGGGTTCCAGACGTAGCAATTGCCGGCGGACTTTCCACGGAGGATGGGGTATTCAAGGCCATTGCTATGGGCAGTCCTTATGTAAAGGCGGTTTGCATGGGAAGAGCCTTGATGATACCCGGCATGGTTGGCAAAAACATCCAGAAATGGTTAGATGAGGGCAGCTTGCCCAAGAGAGTTTCAAAATATGGAACAACCATAGAAGAAATCTTCGTTTCTTATGAGGAGCTTAAGGAGATGTATGGGGAGGAGATAAAGAACATACCCAGCGGTGCAGTAGCTGTTTATACCTTCTGCCAAAAGATAAAAGTGGGTTTGCAGCAGTTAATGGCCGGGAGTAGAAATTTCCGACTTTCGACAATTTCTCGAAATGACCTTATGGCGTTGACTGAAGAAGCAGCAAAGATTTCTGGAATTCCGTATGTGATGAATGCTTATAAGGAAGAGGCAGACAGAATCCTGGAAGAGTAGTAAGATATTTTTATGAAATCAAAACAAAAACAGATTCATGCAGCTTTACAAAAAGAAATCCATAAGAAACTTAGAATAAAATGTGCTTATGAGGACAGTTCTATTCAAGAGTATGGTACCAACCTTATTGTTAAAGATCTTCAAAGAGCTTCTGGTAAGCGAAAGGCAAAATAACGCCACAATCTTTTAGTAGAACAATTGACTGGTTAGGAAAGGATGTAAAGTATGAGTAAGTACAGACAGAGCATAAGCTTACTTTTGTTATTGGCGGCAGCTTTGCTGGTTCTGTTCCCAACCGTTGTGTTTGCGCAGAGTTCCTTCCATACCAAAACCTTATCGGGCCATCCTCAATCCATAGATATCGTATGGGTGTTATTGGCTTCTTTTCTGATCTTCTTCATGCAGGCAGGCTTTAGCATGGTTGAGGTCGGTTTTACCAGAGCAAAGAATGCAGGTAATGTGATAATGAAGAATCTGTCAGATTTCACTCTCGGCTCTGTTACATTCTTTATGCTCGGTTACGGCTTAATGTTTGGGGCAAGTAGGTTTGGATTGTTTGGGACCACGGAGTTCTTTTTGAGCCACATAGGCGTTGGCGAAGATATCAATAACTGGAAATTTGCCAACCTTATATTCCAGGTAGTATTCGCTGCCACCGCCGCTACTATAGTCTCAGGAGCAATGGCAGAGAGGACCCGATTTATAGGCTATCTAGCTTACAGTTTCATTGTCAGTGCCCTTATCTATCCCATTGTTGGCCACTGGGTCTGGGGTGGTGGTTGGCTCTCAAGGTTGGGAATGATTGATTTTGCCGGTTCGACTGTAGTGCATTCAGTCGGTGGCTGGGTTTCTTTGGCCGGAGTATTGGTGTTGGGTCCGAGGATTGGTAGATTTAATAGAGATGGCTCGAGTAATCCTATACCTGGACACAATATTCCTTTGGTCGCTTTAGGTGTATTTATTATGTGGCTGGGGTGGTATGGTTTTAATACCGGTAGTGCTCTTTCGGGAGCAAACCCCAGCATCGCCCTCATAGCTGTAAATACCACTCTCTCCGGGGTCTGTGGATCTTTGTCAAGTATGGTGATAACATGGTTTTTGCGGCGCCGGCCGGATGTGGGCAACTCTAAATGGAGCATTGGCAGGTCTGGTAGCCTCAACTGCTACTTCTGCTTTGGTAAGTCCGTACAGTGCTATGATTATTGGAGTAGTGGCGGGAATAATTTTAGTCTACTCATTGAGAGTTTTTGAGAGACTCAAAATAGACGATGCAGTGGGGGCCATCAGCGTGCATGGAGCCTGTGGGGTATGGGGAACAGTGGCTGTTGGTTTATTTGCAGAAGCTGCCTTCACTAGAAACAGCTTAGGTCTAAACATCAATGGTTTATTTTTTGCAGGCGGAATAGACTTACTTGGGGCTCAAATAATAGGTATCCTCGCCGTATTCTTGTGGGCATGGGGAATTGCATTTCTGTTTTTCAAATTGATTGACAAGGCAATTGGCTTGAGAGTATCTCCTCAAGAAGAGGTAAAAGGTCTGGACTATAGCGAACACTTTATGAGTTCTTATCCTCTCTTTGATGATTTTCGAAAAAGACAAGAGAAGATTCAAGAGGAACTGAAGAGAATAAGAGAGCTCTCAGTCCTTCATGAGATTAGTAAATCTATGCAGACGTTAAATCTCGATGAGATCCTTCATCTTATCCTGGATGGCGTTACCAAGGCGATAGGCTTTGATCGAACCAGGCTTTATCTTATCAATGAGGAAAAGATGAGGCTTGAGTGCAAGATGGCAGTAGGCATAGAGAAAGAAAAGATAGAAGGAATTACCTTACTTTTGAATAAGGAAAATAGTATGTTGGCCCGCTCGGTAATTGAAAAGAAACCTTTTGTCGTTGGAGATGCTCTAAATGACCCTCGGGTGAACAAAGATTTAAAGAAGCGGTTTGGTCTTAAGTCTTTTGCTGTGGTGCCGCTTATTGGGAGGGATAGGGTCGTAGGGGCAATAACTGCCGATAACCTGTTCAGTGATCGCGTTATCACTCCCGAGAAATTCGAATCTTTGATCACCTTTGCTAATCAAGCAGGACTGGCTCTAGAGAATGCAAAGATGTATGATGAGCTCAAATCGTTTAGCCGCCAATTGGAAGAAAAAGTTAAAATCGCTACGGAGGATTTAAAGAGGACGCAGGATAGACTCATTCAATCTGAGAAATTGGCTGTTCTAGGAAAGCTCAGCGCCGGAATCGCCCATGAGATAAGGAACCCCCTGACAAGTATCAAAATATTGATTCACTCCTTAGCGAAGAAGATAACGGATACCGAGACAAAAGAGAAGGATATTAAAGTCATAGAGAATGAGATAGAGAGGGTGAATCAGACTATCAAGAGGTTTTTGGATTTCGCCCGTCCAAAAGAACCCCAGTTTTCGCGTGTGGATATAAATCAAATTTTAGAGGAGACCATCAATTTGGTCTCTGGTAAGGTAAAGGAGCAAAATATAATCTTAGAGAAGGAATTTTCCTCTCTGTCCCATATCCAGGCTGACAGGGAACAGATGAGGCAAGTATTTTTGAATCTGTTTTTGAACGCTGTCCAGGCAATGCCTGAGGGAGGAAAACTGAGAATTAAAACAGACCTCCAAGGTCAATACATACGGATAGAAATTCAAGATGAGGGCAGGGGTATCCCTGAGAGGATAAAGAATAAATTATTCGAACCCTTCTTTACTACAAAAGAAGAGGGAATAGGCTTGGGTCTATCAATTGTAAAAAGGATTATAGATGACCATAAAGGTTCTATACAAGTAAGAGACAGTCATCCTCAGGGAACTGTCTTTACTATAAATTTACCCATCAATCCCAAATAGGAAAAGATATGGTGGATAAAATCTTAGTAGTCGACGACGAGAGGAATATCCGATATTCACTAAAGAGAACGTTTGAGGAAAGAGGTTTTAAAGTATTAGAAGCCAAAAATGGTAAAGAAGCAATAGAGACAGTTCAAAAAGAACAGATAGATCTAACACTGATGGATATTAAGATGTCAGGGATTACTGGCCTTGAGGCTTTGAAAGAGATAAGAAGCATTAATCCCAAACTCCTGGTGATTATCATGACCGCCTATGGGACAACCCAGACAGCGATTGAGGCCATGAAGTTGGGTGCCTTTGATTATATCTTGAAACCTTTTGATATTCCTAAGATGTGGGAGTTGGTAAAGAGTGCCCTCCATGTAAATCAATTGATGAAAAACAGGGTATCTTTTGAAGCGGAAGAAGGTGAAGTTGGCGTTGGAGAGCGTATTGTAGGCAACTGCTCTAAGATGCAGGAAGTCTATAAAATGATCGGTCGGGTAGCAGAAAAGGATATTACTGTGCTTCTGCGCGGTGAGAGTGGAACCGGTAAAGAGTTGGTA
>JBHIEA010000130.1:0-5363 GCA_046760365.1 bacterium | reverse complement strand
GATTTGCCAGTGTTTGGATAAGAAGGAGAAAGGGCGATGATTCCATGGTTGTGCTACCCTCTGATCACCTAATAAGGGATGAGGAAAGATTCGCGCAAATCATTTCCGCGGCAGCCAAACAGGCAAAGAAGGGCCTCCTGGTAACTATCGGCATCGAGCCTACCCGTCCCGAGACCGGCTATGGATACCTCGAGATAGGAAACAAATTAGGGGATCTTGATGGAATTCCTCTTTTTGAGGTTAAAAGATTTACCGAAAAGCCTTCCCATAAAAAGGCTAAAGAATTCTTTGAACAGGGCAGTTTTCTCTGGAATGCCGGAATCTTCGCTTGGACACCGACCACTATTCTCAAGCAGATGGAGCTGCATCTTCCCCAGCTTCATCAGGGATTAATGAGGATTGAGGAGGCCCTGGGAACAAAAGATGAGAGCAGGATAATAAGACAGGTCTATCCTACTTTGCCCAAAATCTCTATCGACTATGGGATAATGGAGAAAGCCTCTTCAGTAGTGGCCGTACCGGCGGATTTCTTCTGGGATGATATCGGTGACTGGAGAGCACTGGAAAGAGTTCTTTCTAAAGATAAAGCAGGAAATATCATCAGGGGTCTCGTTGAGGCCAGGGAAAGCAGCAACTCAATATTTGTTAACCGCGAAAATAAAATCCTTGGAGCAATCGGACTTTCTGAAGTGATCATCATAAATACAGAAAAAGGCGTTCTGGTGATAAGAAAGGAAGAAGCGGAGAAGGTAAAGGATCTTGTTAACCAGCTACTGAAAGATGAGAAGCTAAAGAAGTATCTCCAATGACCCCCATAGACTCTCGCCTATCTCGGCTGCAGCAAAAGCTAACGAAAAAAAGGCTTTTTGCTTTTTTAAACTGGGAGCCTCATAATGTGGAGTATCTTACCGGGACCCAAGTGGAAGGCAAGCTCCTGTTTATGGGAAAGGAAAAGTTCTTCATAACCACTCCTCTTTTTGCCGAAGAGGCAGAGTCTACATTTAAGGACTGGCAGATAGTCATTCAGCGAGATTCTTTTCTGGCCGGAGTCTCTCAGATATGCAGGAAATTTCCGGGGAGAACCATAGGTTTTGAGGCTTCCCACCTTTCTTATGATGAGTATTGCAAGTTAAGTAAAATTAAAGAGGTGGGTTTTGTCCCTTGTGGACAATTAGTGGAGACTTTGAGGGAGGTAAAAGACGATAAAGAATTATCCTTAATGAAAGAGGCTCACATCTTCACTAGAGCTGCATTTGATCGCGTGGAGGAGCTTCTTGAGCCCGGAATAACCGAAAAAGAGCTCTCTGCTGAGATCGCGTATTTCTTAAGGAAATCTAGCGACAGCGAGGCTTTCCCTCCCATAGTTCTCTTTGGGGAGAGAACCAGCTTACCTCACGGTAGACCCACAGAGAGAAGGTTAAGAGAGAACGAGCTGGTTCTTCTCGACTTAGGAGCCAAAGTGGGAGGGTATTGTTCTGATATTACCAAGACTATTTTTTTTGGTGAGGTAGACTCCAAGTGGCACGAGATTCATGATTTAATAGGTAGGATACAAAAAGAGATGGTTGGGAAAATAAAGCCGGGAGTGCGCTGTTCCCAGATAGACCTACTGGTGAGGAAGAGGCTAAAAGAAGCTGGCTATCTGCACGCTTTTCCTCATAATACTGGACACGGAGTAGGATTGGAGGTTCACGAACACCCAGTTATTGGTCCCAAATCCAAAGAGATTCTAAAAAGAGGCATGGTGATTACCTTAGAACCAGGGGTTTATTTACCGGGAGAAGGAGGAATAAGAAGAGAACTAATGGTTATGGTAACCGCGGAAGGAGGTAAGATCCTGAGGTGATTACGGCGAATGAACTCCGGGTTGGAATGACCATTGACATAGAGGGGCAGCTTTACGAAGTTGAGGAATCTCAACACGTAAAAAGGGGCCGCGGAGGGGCTTTTGTGCGTACCAAAATTAAAGATCTTCAGACTCTTCAGAGTATAAAGAAAGTTTTTCAGCCTGAACAGAGAATGAAACGCGCCTTTATTGAGGAAAGGTCTGCTCAGTACCTATACCAGGATGAGGAAAACTTTTATTTTATGGATTCAGAAACTTTTGAGGAAAGAGTATTGTCTAAAAGCACCCTGGGAAAGAAAGTCAATTTTCTGCGAGAGAATATGGAGGTAAAAATTCGCCTTTATGAAGGAAAAGTTGTAGGGGTAGAACTTCCCGTCTTTGTTGAACTTCGGGTAAAAAAGTCGGGTCCCGGAGTTAGAGGAAATACTGTGGGCTCAGCCACTAAGTTGGTGATTTTGGAGTCTGGTTATCGTCTCCGAGTTCCACTTTTTATAAAAGAGGGGGATGTAATTCGCTTAGACACAAGATCTGGAGAGTATGTAAGTAAAAGCTAAGATCATCATGAGGATACGGGGGTAAAGAATGGATCTCAAACAACTGCAAAAAGTAATTGAGATCTTTGAGTCCTCTTCCCTATCTGAATTAGAGATAGAGGAGGCCGGAACGAGGTTCCGACTGGCCAAACATCCGAAGGGGGGATCTTTCAAGAATATGGTGAAATCTGAGGTTGCAACTCAATCAGAGGAAGTGCAAGCCATGAAACCGAGAAAAAAACCACCAAAAGAGAAAAAACCACTAACTTCCGTTCGCTCACCGCTGGTGGGAACCTTCTATAGGGCTCCTTCTCCGGAAGAGAAGCCCTATGTAGAAGTAGAAGATGAGGTGATGGTGGGGCAGACTCTTTGTATTATCGAGGCCATGAAGGTGATGAATGAGATAACCTCGGAGGTGGAGGGAAAGATTAAGGAAGTTCTGGTTAAGAATGGCCATCCGGTAGAATATGACCAGGAGCTATTTTTGATCGAGGAGAGATAGTGTTTACCAAGATCCTCATTGCCAATCGGGGTGAGATTGCTCTTCGTATAATAAGAGCCTGTAAAGAGCTGGGGATTGAGACGGTGGTGGTTTTTTCCAAGGAAGACGAGCACTCTCTGCCAGTGAGATTTGCTGATGAGGCTATCTGTGTTGGTCCACGCGAGCCGGCGGAAAGCTATCTTAATGTTCCCAGGATAATCAGTGCGGCTGAGGTAGCTGGAGCCGACGCCATTCACCCTGGATACGGCTTTCTGGCTGAGAACGAGCAGTTTGCCGAAATTTGTCGTAGCTCAGGAGTGGAGTTCATCGGGCCTCATCCTGAGCTAATTAGAAAACTGGGTAATAAAGTGAAAGCACGCAATACTGTGGCCAGGGCTGGGGTGCCCATAATCCCTGGCTCGGAGAAGATCATTCAGGACAAAACCGAAGCGGCTGAGGTAATCTCCCAGATCGGTTATCCTGTGATACTAAAGGCGGCTTTAGGGGGAGGAGGTCGAGGGATGAGGGTAGTACGAGAGGAAAAAGATCTCGGGGTCCTTTTTGATTTAGCCTGGCAGGAGGCTAAGGCCTCTTTTGGAAGGCCGGATCTTTATGTGGAGAAATATTTAGATAAAGCCGTCCACATTGAATTTCAGATACTGGCCGATAAATCTGGCAAGATCCTTCACTTTGGGGAGAGAAACTGCTCTATCCAGAGAAGATATCAGAAACTAATGGAAGAGTCTCCTTCTCTGGTTTTGGATGAGTCTTTGCGCCAAGAGATGGGAAAGACTGCGGTAAAGGTGACCAGGCAGCTAGGATACGAGGGGGCAGGAACTGTTGAGTTTTTATTGGGTGAAGATAAAAAGTATTACTGCATGGAGATGAACACTCGCCTTCAGGTGGAACATCCGGTGACCGAGATGGTTACCGGTAAGGATCTGGTTAAGGATCAAATTGTTATTGCGGCAGGGGATAACCTGCCCTATGATCAGGATGATATAAAGATACTGGGTGCTGCCATGGAGTGTCGAATCAATGCTGAAGATCCAGAGAAAAATTTTGCCTCCTGTCCCGGCAGGATCACGGCCTTCCATCTTCCGGGAGGACCGGGAATCAGGATAGATACCCATATCTATTCCGGCTACAATATTCCTTCGGCTTACGATTCTCTACTGGCCAAGCTCATCACCTGGGGGGAAAGTAGAGAAGAAGCTAGGGTTCGTATGAAACGAGCCCTGGAGGAGTTTGTCATCGAAGGAATAAAGACCACCATTCCCTTCCATGAGCGCATCATAGAAAACGAAGACTTTAGAAGAGGTAAGTTTTATACCAATTTCGTTGAAGACCAGCTCATGAAATCAGAGGTGTAAAGGAGGCTGAGGTGACTGAAGCCCAGGGATATGAAGTTGACCGCAAGGTAACTCTCGGACTCATCAAAAAAGCAGTATCACAAGTCGAGGGAATTCATAGTATTAAGAAGAGCCTATTTGGGGAAGGAATTAAAGTAAGGAAGTTAGAAGAGGGGCTTACAATTTCTCTAGAGCTACTGATGCGTGAGGGGGGCTTTGTTCCTGAGATTGTGGAAGAGACCCAGAAGAAGGTGACCGAGGAAATTGAAAAGACTCTGGGCACCAAGGTAGCAAAGGTTGATATAAAAATAAGGGGAATTAAATCTTCCTCATAAATCGCTTCTAAGGAGGCTAAGATGAGACTTTATCAGAAAATTCTATGGGGGGTAGGGGTTTGTGGTCTAGTGATTCTTTCTTTAGGCGGATTTCTGGTGGGAGTGGGGCTGTTTGATAGATTTGTTGTCATGGGATGGCTGACTCTGGTTGAGCAAACCCTGGTGAACAGATCGATTATCCTGCTCATTTTTGGTTTCTTATTTGGCTTGAGTCTTTACCTTCCTTTTTTGACCAGGACCAAGGCCGGAGGGGCAGTTATTGGCTTAAAGAATCCCCTGGGGGCAGTGGAAATTTCTCAGAGGGCAATCAGTGAGTTTATCCAGCGGATTGGTAAAGAAGTTGAAGGAGTTGAGGATCTTAAGGCAGCTATAAGATCAAGTGACGAGGGGGTGGATGTTTATCTTACCCTCTCGGCACAGGCTCAAGGAGAGGTTCCCCGACTGATAGACGAGCTACAAACAGTAGTGAAGACCTATCTTAATAAGACGGTGGGCATTGAAAATGTGCGGGAGATAAAGGTAACGGTTGCTAAGCTCATCTGACCCAGGACTATGTTTTCGGGATACTAGGGAGTGTAAGATTGAACGGGATTTTTTGGGGAAAGGGGTGGTTTATACCCCTTTTTTTCTTTTTCGTGGTCCTTCCCAAAATCGCTTTAGCGGAGTTTAATCATCCCGAGCTACGTTGGAAAGTCATAGAAACCCCTCATTTCCTCATCCACTATCACCAGGGGGAGGAAACTTTTGCTCGCGCTTCAGCTAGAATCGCCGAGGAGATCTATCCTGGCGTTACTTCTGATTTAGGCTACCAGCCCT
>JBHIEA010000129.1:0-5373 GCA_046760365.1 bacterium | reverse complement strand
TATGAATATAAAATTTTGGGTGAGTGGATGAAGGAAAACATAAAGGGAATTGAAGACAAAGTGGTAATGTCCAGGAAATTGGGTGTACCTTTTTATGCGGAGTCTAAGTGGAATGTTTTATATTACGGTGACCCCTCGGGTTTGATCAACTACGCCAAGTCAAGAGGCGTTGACTATTTGATAATAGATGAGTACACCATCCCTAGCCTTAGACCCCGATTGGCCTTTTTGCTCGACGAAACCAGGAAACACCCAGAATGGAGAGTGATTCATATAGTCAAATGGCAAGGGAGAAAAACAATACTCTACCAACTAGTCAAGGGTCCTTAGCAGGTTCTTGATAGTACCAGGAAGTTATTAGTATTCAGTTAGAAGGTTTATGCGTGTATCGAGGGGCTGTCCCGAGATCTCTTGACAGAAAAGAAAGAAGGTGAAACTTTCAAAATTCTAAGGTCTATTCAATGGGGATCAAAGGAGTGCTAGTCAAAAAGATAATTGTTAAAAGAGTTTTGCAGGTTTTGGTAATGGGGGTGATTTTTTTCTTTCTGACGAGGAACTTGTACCAGAACTGGCAGGAGATTTCCACCTATGAGTGGCGTCTAAATTTCCATTGGCTTATTTCTTCATTTCTTCTCATGGTGGTCTGCGCTTTGTTAATAGCGCTGGGCTGGAATTTGATACTGAGGGCATTGGGGGGATTACTCAAAATTGGAAAGGCCCTAAAAATCTTTTTCCTCGCCGAGCTAGCAAGGTACCTTCCCGGCAAGGTGTGGAGTATGGTGGGCAGGGTTTATCTGTGCCGACAGCAGGGGGTTCCAGTAAGTACAACTTCCGCAAGTCTGGTTCTTCAAACTCTGGTGCAGGTTGTTTCTGGACTCCTGATATTCTTAGTCTCTTTGCCCTTCTGGAATAGTACTCAAGGTATAGGGAATCTCTATGTTTTCTTTTGGCTTATTCCGCCGGGATTGCTTCTTTTACATCCCGGGGTAATTACCAGGACGGTGAATTTCAGCTTAAAAAGATTGAAGCGAGACCCTGTGGAGTGGAATGCAAAATATAGACACATATTGGGAATACTCCTCTTATGGTGCGGATTCCGGATGCTTTACGGCACCGCTAATTATTTCTTAATTCTCTCGATATATCCGGTTCCTGTGTCTCAGTTGCCTGTGCTGATCGGAATATTCTCCATCGCTTGGGTGGTGGGGTTTCTTAGTTTCTTGACTCCCTCAGGGCTGGGGGTGGTGGAAGGCATGCTAACCTTTTTGCTCAGTTTTTATGTTCCCCTGCATATAGCAACGCTTATTGCCTTATTGTCGAGAGCCTGGACAATAGGTACTGACCTGACTTGTGTTGCCATTACTTCAAGATTTTAGGAGACCATAGAGCCTGGCTATGATTGCAACACCATTCCTAGCAGCTAGTTTTACAGAAGGATTCTTGGAAGGTGATATATGAACTCGGCTCGTGAAATGAAAGTCATCGTAATAGGAATAGATGGCGGAAATTTAGATGTTGTAGGAGAGGGAGTCAAAGAAGGAAAACTTAAAACCTTTGAAAAATTCATGAAAGAGGGGGTTTATGGCAGTCTAGAATCGGTTGTTATGCCGATAAGTCCTTCAGCATGGGCTTCCTTTTTGACAGGAAAAAATCCTGGAAAACACGGTATATTCGATTTTTATGTGAGGGACAAAAAGTTCGCTCGTCGGAGAAGACCGGTGAATGCAAGAGATATTGGAGCAAAAACTGTGTATGAAATTCTTTCAGAGAACAACAAAAAAGTAGGAATGCTAAATGTACCTCTGACCTACCCTGTCAAGGAGATAAACGGATTTATTGTTTCTTCTCTCTTAACGCCGCCAGGCAGAGAATACACCTGGCCACCTTCGCTCCAGCAGGAACTCGATTCATTAGGCTATCAAATAGAATTGGACGAGGCTTACCAATGTGGCAAAGAGAAAGAGTTCTTCCAGTCAGTGAAAGAGATGATTAGAAAGAGGAAGAAGGCGCTAAGGTATTTGATGGACCAATATGATTGGGACCTTTTGATAGGCGTTTTTCGAGAAACTGATGTTCTCTCTCATGCTTTCTGGAAGTTTATGGATAAAAATCATCCCCATTTTGATGAGGAACTGTCTAGAAAATACAGAGATTGTATTATGGAGATCTATGGAGCAATTGACAATTTTTTAAGCGAGATCATTCATCAAATGGATGATGCAACTGTTCTTATGGTGGTAAGCGACCACGGATTCGCATCGCAACACCGAATGGTTTGCTTAAACACATGGCTGGCAAAAAATGGTTTCCTGAGATTTAAAAGAGATTTAGCAACTACCTTAAGAAAAATCTTGTTCTATTATGGTATGACTCCTGAAAAAATATGGGAATTAATCACTAGATCAAAAACCATGTATAATCGTTTAGTTAAGAATGTCCACACGAGAAATAAGCTAGCCAGGAGAGTTTTTTTATCCTATGACAGCCTGGACTGGCAAAGAACTTTAGCTTATGCTTTTGGAAGTGTCGAAGCTTGGGGCGCTATCTATCTCAATACGGATAAGATTGATTTGAGCAAGCCTGAGGAATATGACGAATTGAGAGAGAGGCTAATGGAGAAACTCCTTCGATTGAGAGAGCCTCAAACAAATAGACCAATTGTGAAGACAGTTTATAGAAAGGAAGAAGTGTACCAGGGAAGTTATTTGAAGGAGGCTCCCGACATACTTGTCGAGTGGAAACAGGGCTACGTCTCCGATCCCTATTTTTTTGGAGGAGACAAAATAATATCGAACATTCCCCCAGCACGTTCAGGAGCCCACCATTTCTTAGGGTTATTTCTTGTTTATGGAAAAGAGATTGCGAAAGGGATGAGACTACAGAATGCCAGGATACTGGATATGGCGCCGACGATCTTGAATCTATTTGAACTCCCTGTTCCAGAAGACATGGACGGCCGTGTTCTCAAAGAAATATTTAAGAAGGATTCTGAGCTGGCGAAAAAAGAGGTCTTATACCGGAAAGCCGAGGCTAAAAAAAAAGAGAAGAAGCCTGAGGTCTTCACCAAAGAAGAGGAGGAGAGAATAAAGGAGAGGCTTAGAGGTCTAGGATACCTGGACTAGGAACCGGTGCCGAAGGTAGTGATGAGGCTGAGGGGACAATGAAGAACTTCAGGTCGAGGATGAGATGGCTGAGTATTGTCATAATGGTGCTGGGATTTATCGAGTGGTCCAGTTCCCGCCTGGTAGCTATAGATTTAACCAAGGTGGTAAAAAAAAAGGAAAACCATCCCAAAATCGAAAGTGTCTTGGAAGCCTTGGCAGGTAAATACACCCGAAGCAAGATGGCAGCACAGGATTTTGCCCGGGAGAACAAAATACTGCTTAAGGATGATCTAGTTACTGTTATTCTAGTGCCGCCATGGGGCAAGGACGCTTCAGTTATTGATCAAGCAGCTCTTAACTTATACGGAGCTACAGTGGAGGCAACCTCCCGACATTTAATGAGGGCAAAGATTCCTCTTTCCTCTCTAGAGAAAGTCGCTGACGAAGTAGCCGGTGTCTCCTATATCCGCAGACCCTGGGCTCCGGCTCCTGCTGGGGTAACCAGTGAGGGGGTCGAGCTCACTGGTGCTTCTCGTTACCTCGATGCCGGATACGAGGGTCAGAACACCAAAGTGGCTATTATTGATCTAGGATTCAGTGAATGGGAATATACCCAGAGTCAGGGAGAACTACCTTCTGCCCTTATAACACGAGACTTCACGGGAGAAGGTCTGGGCACAGGTCTCTGGCACGGAACCGGAGTAGCCCAAGTCGTTTATGATATGGCCCCCCAGGCCCAGCTTTACCTGGTAAAAATAGCTGACGAAGTTGACCTAGAAAATGCTAAAGACTACTGTATCGCAGAAGGTGTTAATATCATTAATCATTCCTGGGGCTGGCCCAACACGAACTTCACCGATGGAAGTGGCCTGGTCTGTGAGATTGCTAATGATGCAAGGGATCACGGCATTCTCTGGGTTAATGCAGCGGGTAATGCGGCTCATCAGCATTACCAGGAGTCTTTCCGGGATGACGATGGCGATGGATGGCACGAGTTCGCCTCCGGAGTCGAAACCAATGCTGTTGAGGTGAATAGCGAAGCCGACGAAATTAGAATATGTCTCACTTGGGACTCCTGGCCTGAAACTGATCAGGATTACGATCTTTATCTATACGATTCCGAACTCAATGTTGTTGCCTCTTCCACTAACCTACAGACCGGGACTCAGCCTCCCACAGAGGAAATCAGGTACACCTCTCCTGATCCTGGTACCTATTATATTGCCGTCCACAGAAATAACGCCTCGAGCAGACAGAGGTTGAAGGTCTTCACCTTCGGCCTAAACCTTCAGTATCAGACTGTTGCTTACAGCATCTGGCCCCCGGCTGATGCAGCAGGTGTGGTGGCCGTGGCTGCCATCGATCAAGCCAATTGGCAGACCGGGCCTCAGGAAAGCTATAGTTCGCGGGGTCCTACCGATGACGGGAGGATCAAACCGGATATAAGCGGGCCTGATGGAGTAAGGATCTTTGGTGGCTATTTGGGTGGACATTGGGGCACATCCTATGCTGCTCCTCATGTTGCCGGAGCTGCTTCCTTGATTCTTTCTGCTATGCCCGGTCTTTCATCAGGTCAGCTTCAGTCATACCTGGAGAGTTGGGCAGTGGATATGGGTGAAGCAGGTAAAGACAACATATATGGATCAGGACGATTGAGATTGCTTCTGGTAGCAGCCAATCTGGAGGATGTCATAGTTTATCCTAATCCATTCATGCCGGAGGTGGGTCATACTAAAGTAACTTTCGCCGCATTAACCGAAGGGGCAACGATCCGTATTTTCAATATCGCTGGACAGTTGGTAAAGAAGCAGGAGGTTAGCTGGCAGTATAGTTGGGACTGGGACGTGAAGAACATGAACGGAGAGAAACTGGCCAGAGGTATCTATATCTGGATGGTTACTAATCCTGCAGGAGAAAGGAAAACAGGAAAGATCGCCGTAATCAGGTAAAGGATGGAAAAATTGGAAAGTAAAAAAAGTAAAAATCGAAAAGAAATTTCGGTAGTGATTCCGGTACGTAGTGAAGCAGACAATTTAAATCCACTTTACACTCAATTAAAATCGGTCATGGAAAGTCTTGACCGAAGCTATGAGATAATCTTCGTTGATGACGGGAGCTCTGATGGTTCTTTTTCTATTTTAGAAGAATTACACCAAAAAGACCAGGCCGTTAAAGTTATCCAGTTCCGGAAAAATTTTGGCAAGGCAGCGGCTCTAGCGGCTGGTTTTTCCCACGCTGAGGGAGAGGTTGTCATTACTCTGGATGCAGA
>JBHIEA010000128.1:0-5398 GCA_046760365.1 bacterium | reverse complement strand
CATTCCGAAGGAATCGGCGAAGCCCTATTTCCCCCCTCGAGTATCTTGAGGGAAGCAAAATATGCAAATGTACACAAAGTCTCGACCATACGATTGGCTACTTCTATTGGTAGTCTTAGGCCTTTCTCTGGGTGGACTTTTCCATCTTTACACAATTTCCTTCGCCCATCAATCTTATTATTTTTTTCGCCAGATAGCCTGGGTGGGGATAGGAGTGGGACTGCTATTTCTATTTTCTTATCTAAGAATCAGTTTCTGGGAGAAGGTAGCTTATCCTTTTTATTTGACAATTCTTATTACCCTCCTTTTGGTGCTATTTAGAGGAGAAGGTGCTCATGGCGCACAGAGATGGCTCAAGCTGGGCATATTCAGTTTCCAGCCCTCTGAATTTGCTAAACTCAGCCTCATCATTGTTTTAGCAAAGCTGTTAGGCACCAAAGATAACATAGGGTGGAGGCAAATAGCTCTATCTTTTTGTTTTATTTTCCCCTTCCTTGTCTTGGTCGGGATCCAACCTGATCTGGGAAGTGCTCTTATCTTCCTTCCACTTTGGCTGGCGATGCTCTTTTTAGCCGGTGTCTCTCTGGGAAGGCTCCTGGTGGTTCTGGGAATAGGGACATCTTCCGTCCCCCTTTTTTATTTATTCCTACGCCCTTATCAAAAGATGCGCATTCTGGCCTTTTTGGATCCTGGTCGAGATCCTCTTGGTACAGGGTGGGCTGCCCTACAGTCTAAGATTGCTCTAGGTTCAGGCAAATTAATGGGCAAAGGTATTGGAGGAGCTCTTCATACCCAGCTCAGCTTTCTTCCCCAGCCCTTTACCGATTTTGTATTTGCTAGTATTGGCGAAGAATGGGGATTTATAGGAACAGGGGTTTTGTTAGGACTATATTTTCTCATTGTAACTAGAGGCATAAAGATAGCCAGACAATCTACCAGTGGTTTTACCAGGCTGGTAAGTGGGGGGGTGATTACTCTACTATTTTTCCAGGTTTTTATTACTGTGGGAATGGCGGCAGGAATCATGCCTGTTACTGGTATGCCTTTACCTTTAGTAAGCTATGGGGGAAGTTCTATTATCATGTTTTTACTAGGAATAGGCTTGTTGCTCAGCGTAAAGAGATATGGGGAATAGAACTGTTGATAGTGCCAGGAAAGTATTAGCATTTGGGAGATTCGTATGGGTATCGAGGGACTTTCCCCGGACCGAAGGTGGCGCAGCCAGGAGCCTTATATCAGCCACTTTAACGAGTCTTCGAGTTGAGGAAGAAGAAAGACGTGTTGTCTGAGGAGCGATAGCGACGAGTTTCACGTCTTTCCCGAGACGAGAAGACGAGCAGAGATAATCCAAAGCTGATATACAGCGACGGAGGGGAAGAGTCCCGAGATATTTCTTGACAGTTTTAGATACTCCTGTATATTGACTGCGCTCGAGAGGGGATTAAAATGACTTTTCGTTTCAAGGATTTACTGAAGCGAGGCCGACCCATCATTTTTGACGGAGCAATGGGAACCAGCCTCCAACAGATGGATGTGCCTCAGGACTTACCTTTGGAGCGGCTAAATTTAACTCACCCTCATATAGTAGCTGATGTTCATAACTCGTATGGCAAAGTGGGAGTAGATGTGATTGAGACTAACACTTTTGGAGCAAACCGAATTAAACTGGAGAGGTACGGTTTGGGCGAGGAAGTGGAGATTATAAATAGAGAAGGAGTCAAGGTCGCCAGGCAAATCGACTTTCCTTGTCTGGTAGGTGTTTCTATAGGGCCACTGGGAGTTCTCCTCAAACCTTGGGGAACTCTTGATCCAGCCCAGGCATTTTCTGTATTTAAAGAACAGATAAGGGCAGTGGCTGGCGAAGGAATTGATCTTATCGTGATAGAGACGATGATGAGTGTGGAAGAGGCGAAGATTGCCATACGGGCAGCAAAAGAGGTATGTGAGGCTCCTGTTGTTTGTCAACTGACCTTCGGAAAAAACGGAAAGACTTTAATGGGTGAAGATGCCTCTTCTGTGGCCAATATTATAGGAAGCTTAGGGATAGATGCTTTAGGGGCAAATTGTAGTGTGGGTCCGGAGAGTCTTTTCCCAGTGGCAGAAAAAATGTGCACTGTCTCACCACTTCCTTTAATATTTCAGCCTAATGCCGGAGAGCCCTGTTTAAAAGCCAGCGAGACAATTTATCCTGTGAGTCCAGGAGAAATGGCTGATTGGATGGAAAGATTTGTAAATCTAGGAGTGAAGATAGTGGGTGGCTGTTGTGGAAGCACTCCTGCTCATTTAAAGGCTGTAGTGGAGAGGGTCAAAAATAAGAGGGTTTCGCCATGCCGATGACCATTACTGAGAAAATCCTGGCTTCTCATTCTGGAACCACCGAGGTGAAAGAAGGAGAATTTGTCGAGGCCCAGGTCGATCTTGCATTTGCCAACGACATCACTGCTCCCCTGGCCATAAAGAAATTTGAACAATGGGGTGGAGGCCGAGTTTTTGATGCAGAAAAAGTGGCTTTTGTACTCGATCATTTCACCCCCAATAAGGATGTAACCACGGCAGAGCAATGCAGATTGATCCGGGAATTTGCGGACCAGCAAAATATCAAGAATTATTTTGAGGCAGGAGCCTCCGGCATAGAACATGTCTTACTCCCGGAGAAGGGACTGATCCTCCCTGGAGATCTAATAATTGGAGCTGACTCCCATGCCTGTACTGCTGGAGCTTTGGCCGCCTTTGCCAGCGGTGTGGGCAGTACAGATCTAGCTGCTGTCATGATTACCGGTAAGATTTGGCTCAGGGTTCCCTCAACCATTAGGCTGATATATCATGGTGAACTTCAGCCATGGACTAGTGCTAAGGATCTGATCCTTTATACAATTGGGGATCTAGGGGTTGATGGAGCATCTTATCGCAGTATGGAGTTCACCGGCGAGACTCTCTCCAGGCTGAGCATGGCAGGGCGATTTACTATGTGCAACATGGCTGTCGAATCCGGAGCCAAGAATGCTATTGTCGAGCCAGACGAAATTACTTTAAGTTACATTAAGGGAAGAGGGGAAAGGAATTTCAGCCTTTATTACAGTGACCCTGAGGCTGAATATCTGGAGATGAGGGATTACAATGTTAGCAAAATTGAGCCTCAGGTAGCCTTACCTTCTTTGCCTTCCAATGTCAAAGGAATATCAGAGGTTGACTCCATAGCCATCGATCAGGTGGTTATAGGTAGTTGTACCAATGGTCATTTGGAAGACCTAAGAGTCGCTGCAGAAATATTGAAAGGAAGGAAAGTTCATTCAGGGGTTAGGCTGATAATTGTTCCAGCTACTCCTTCGGTTTACCTCGAGGCTCTAAAAGATGGATTGCTTCAGGTTTTCTCCGAGGCAGGTGCCCTGGTTAGTCCTCCCACCTGTGGACCTTGCATTGGAGGACACATGGGTGTACTGGGGAAGGGGGAGGTAGCAGTTGCCACTACCAATCGTAATTTTAAAGGAAGAATGGGCCATCCCGAAAGTGAAGTTTATCTAGCTGGTCCAGCAATAGCTGCTGCTTCTTCAATTAAGGGCTGGATTGCAGATCCTGATGAGATAAAATAAAGGGGAAGAATAAAATGATGCCGGTAGCAGAAAGAATCAAAAGAATTCCCGCTTATCTGTTTAGTGTAATTGATGAACTTAAGGAAAAGGTTGAGTATGAAAAAAAAGATTTGATCGATCTCGGAATGGGAAATCCTGATTTACCTGCTCCTCCTCACATTATACGAGGATTGAAGGAAGCAGTGATGGACCCCGTTACTCATCGATATTCTTCGACTTGGGGAGACCAGGAGTTAAGAGAAGCCATCGCAGAGTGGTATGAAAAGAGGTTTGGAGTTCGGCTGGACCCTCAAAAGGAAATACTTCCTCTCCTTGGATCGAAGGAGGGAATAGTAGTTACCTATTTAAGCTTTCTTAATCCGAATGACATAGCTATAGTCCCCACACCAGCCTATCCAGTTCACTTTAATGGAGCTTTATTAGCGGGGGGAGTACTTCATCCTCTTCCCATCAATGAGAAGAATAGTTTCTTGCCAGATTTTTCCTCTGTCCCTGAGCAGGTTGGGAGACGGGCAAAGGTCATTTTTCTCGGGTATCCAAATAATCCCACTGGAGCTACAGCTCCCAAGGATTTTTTTGAAGGAGCGGTTGCTTTTGCTAAAAAACACGACCTTATCTTAGCCCATGACTTCACTTACTCGGAGATAACTTTTGATGGGTATCGGCCTCCCAGTCTTCTTCAGATATTCGGCGCTAAAGAAATAGGAATTGAATTTCAATCTTTTTCCAAAACCTATAATATGGCTGGATGGCGGATAGGATTTGTCGTGGGCAACAGCCATCTTATAGATGTTATCGCTCGAGTTAAGCGCTACATTGACTTTGGGATATTTACGGCTATTCAAAAAGCAGCTGCATTTGCCTTGAAGAGCTCTCAAAGATGTGTGACGGAAATTTGTGAAAAATATCAGAAAAGAAGAGACATATTAGTGCAGGGGCTAGCAAGCTATGGTTGGAAGATGAAATCCCCCCGGGCTACTATGTATGTTTGGGCTCCTCTCCCTTCCTGCTATTCAGAAATGTCATCTCTAGAATTCAGTAAATTCCTTCTGGAGGAAACAGGGGTAGTTATTGCTCCTGGAATCGGCTTTGGAGAAGAAGGTGAGGGTTACGTAAGGTTTGCTCTGGTGGTTGATGAGAAAAGAATGCAAGAAGCAGTGGAACGAATTGGGTCAGTATTAACCTGATATGGAGCAACGAAGGGACCTAGTTCCTAGATTGTTCTTGACAGGTGTGAGAGGGTTTGTTAAAATACCTCCAGAATTGAAAACATTTGAACGCTTATACAAATCGGTAGGCGTGAGTAAAAACGGACGATTTTGGTGAGAAAGGAGGTGACATTCATTTTTTTCAAAAATACTTGACGAACGGATGGAGGTTCTGAGAAATGTTAATGAAGAATATTCTGAAGAGAGGCGGGGCGGTAGGATTATTAGTATCCATTATACTCTGGACTCAGATACCGGTTAAGGCCCAAGAGAAATCCTTAAGAGAGCAACTTGAAGAAGCTAAAGCGGCAATTGCCGATCAGGTATGGATAATCGAGCGGATGAAGAATAATTTCTTCAAAGTAACCGGTCAACTAGAAGCAGAAATCAAAAAGCTAAGGGCAACCAATGCCGAACAAGCCAGAAAAATTAAAGAGATCGCCGATGTCTATTTGAGAAAAGTTCAAAAATTGGAAAGTGAGTTGAGTCATCTTAAGACTGCGTATGCTAACCTTGAAGCCACCAATGCTGAGCAGGCCCAGACTATCAAACAGATCACCGACAATTTCTTTAAGGTAACCGGAGAACTTAACTCAAAGC
>JBHIEA010000127.1:0-5434 GCA_046760365.1 bacterium | reverse complement strand
ATTTATCAGTCAGAATTTGGTTTTCCCTTTACTAATCATGAAATAAATTACCTTAAGGCTAATCTTGAACTCGCCAAAATGGGAGTGCTTCAGCCGATAATCTTGAGTGGCTGGTGTAGAGCAGTCAAAAATGATGTAAAGAAAGCTGTGGCTTTAGGATTTGAGTATCTTAATATATCTATATCTACTTCCCGGCAGATGATTAATGGAAAATTCGAAGGCAGAGTGGTTAGGAATCCTGAGGAAAATCCCCGTAAACCTAGTATAATAGGAATGATGGTAGAGACTCTTGAGGAAGCCAAAAAGGGGGGAATAAAGGTAGTGGCAGTAAATGCCGAAGATGCCTCTCGTACCGATGATGAGTTCTTGTTAAAATTCAGCCGAGTAGCCAAGGAACACGGTGCTGACAGGATCAGATATTGTGACACCCTGGGCTACGATAATCCTTTTACCATCTATGCTCGAGTAAAAAATCTAGCTGAAGAAATTCAAATCCCCCTAGAAATACACTGCCACAACGATCTGGGAATGGCGGTAGCTTGTTCAGTGGCTGGAGCCAAAGGAGCTATAGATGGGGGAGTAGATGCCTATATTAATACCTGTATTAATGGAATGGGGGAAAGAGCAGGTAATGCAGATTTGATATCAGTAATATTGGCTTTAAGGAAGTCCAGTGGTCTAAAAGACCTCAGTCTCTTGGATGAAAGAGTAAATCTTTCTAAAGCCTGGAAAATCGCAAAATACGCTTCTTATGCCTTTGGTGTTCCCATCCCGGTGAACCAAGTGGGAGTGGGAGGAAATGCCTTTGCTCATGAATCGGGAATTCACGCTGATGGAGCTTTAAAGGATAGACGTAACTATGAACTTTATGATTTCGAAGAATTAGGAAGGGGAGAACCCGAGATAATAGAAACGGGAAGAAAGATAACCACGGGAGAATATGGGGGCATTAAAGGATTTAGAAATGTCTATGAGAAGCTGGAGATTAAATTTAAGGATGAGAAAGAAGCTTATAAGATCCTAGAGTTAGCTCGCTACGCTAACGTACACACTCAAAAACCCCTTACCGATGATGAACTTCGTTTCATTGCCCGCTATCCTGAACAAGCCAGACAGATTTTGACCGTTACTCCTCCTAATCTAGATTAGTTAGGTTCCCCAAGAAACCGCTTTCCCACTTTCCAGACATCGCCTGCTCCAATGGTCAGTATTAAATCATTCTTTCTGACTGCTTTTCTTAAAAAATCCAGGATTTGTTGGGGAGCTGAAAAATAATAAGTTGGTTTTGCTCGATGTTGTTTAACCTCATCGAACAATAATCTCCCGCTGACTCTTGGTATAGGGCTTTCCCCGGCAGAATAAATTTTGGTTAAGAGAAGAATATCCGCCTCATCAAAACAGCGAGCGAATTTAGAAAGAAGCGTTTTAGTTCGACTGTAACGGTGAGGCTGGAAGACTACAATTATTCGTGGTCTTATCCTCTTTGCCGTCTTTAAAACTTCCTCGATCTCGGTGGGATGGTGGGCATAGTCATCAATCAGCAAGGCCCCAGAACCGGTTTGTCCTACTAGTTCAAATCTTCTTTTTACCCCCTGAAAAAAAGAAAGGCTCATCTTAATCTGATCCCATCTTATCCCCATACTTCTACCCGCTGTGATAGCTGCTAAAGAGTTATATACATTGTACAGACCAGGTAGCGAGACTGTAATCCTCTCCGGTTCTTCTCCTCTGTATCTAACCTCGTAAGACGAAGTAAACTCATCTAATCTGACTTTATTAGCTACCACGTCACCTTCTGAATCTATCCCGTAGCTGATCAGTCTTTGAGAATAATGTAAGGAGATTCTTCTCAAAACTTGTTTTAGCCAGAGATCATCCCTATTCACAATTAATGTACCTCCAGCTTTGAGGTTATGAGTAAACTGAATAAATGCCTCAACGAGTTTATTTTTGGAGCCATAATAATCTAGGTGATCATCTTCCAAACTGGTAAGAACGCAGATTTTGGGAAGAAAACATAAAAAGGACCCATCAGATTCATCACTTTCCACTACCACGTATCTATCTCCTCCTAACTGACTGTTGCTTTTAATCTCATTGAACTCTCCCCCAATGAACATAGTAGGATTTTTACCTGCCTGGCGGAGAATAGAAGAGATGAGGGAAGTAGTAGTGGTTTTTCCATGCGTCCCCGCTACGACAATGCTTTCCTTTTCTCGTACGAGATATCCTAGAAGTTTTCCTCTAGAGATAGCTGGGATTTCTTTTCTTTTTGCTTCCAAAAGTTCAGGATTATCGGCAGGGATGATCGAGGAGAATACTACTAAGTCGACTCCCTTAAGATAGGAAGAATCATGGCCTTGGTAAATAGTAGCTCCCAGGGCTTGTAGCTTTTGGGTTAGATTGTTTTTTCTCTTATCCGAACCGCTTATTAAATAGCCCATTTGCAACAACACTTGAGCTAGCCCACTCATGCCTATTCCCCCAATTCCTATGAAGTGAATAGATCGAACTCCTTTTAGCATTAAGCTTTCCTCAAGAAGACTGAAGGATATATTTTTTGTACTATTCTTGAAGCAAGCGCTGTTCTCGGTGTCTTGGAACGCCACTTTGCGGTTCTACTTTTCTCTGGGCACTGGACGATTGCTCGCCTCTGGTATAGCGATACCGGCGAGGTGTTTTCCATAAGGCAGCCGCGTGATCTCGGGTCTGTGAGCTCTAACGCCTGAGTTCTCCTTAAGGCTTCTCATGTATCATGAAGGCCCCCAGTGGACAAATTCTACGGTGCCACAGTATACAGATGAGAGTAGAACTCAGCGGTAGCCATTGGAAATACACCGAGCACAGGGCAGCCCCAAACTTCTTCTTGAAACTGGAAATTTATTCATTGACCAGGCTAAGCGTTAGTTTTGCTACTTCTCTAGTAGCTTCTGGTTTTCCTAGCGCTCTACTTTTTTCGGCCATTCCTTCAAGAAGGCTTTTATTGGTGATTAACCGTAAAATGGTGACTTTTAATTTTTC
The DNA here is from genome assembly GCA_046760365.1 of bacterium. GTDB lineage: Bacteria > Aerophobota > Aerophobia > Aerophobales > AE-B3A > AE-B3B. Next base: position 2,413 of record JBHIEA010000127.1, on the reverse strand, counting down.
GGGAGTGAGATCTTCCTCTAAAATGAGGTAAGCTGCTTTCATGGCTTGCAAAACCTGGGCGTTTTTCCATTGGTGCCCCCCGGTAGCATAGGGGTAGGGAATTAAGATAGCCGGCAGTCCCCGAGCCATGAGTTCAGCCAAGGTTGTGGCGCCGCTTCTACAGATAACTAAATCGGAGGCAGCGTAGGCGTATTCCATTTGAGGTAAGTAGGAAAGGACTACTGATTTTATGGCCAGAGATTCAAAGGATGTTTTGACCCATTCTACATCTTTTTTCCCGGTGATGAAAATTACCTGAATTTCTTTATCTAATTTTTCTCGTGCTAAGAGTCCTACTACCTCTATGCCAACCCTATTCAAGCTATGAGCTCCTTGACTACCCCCTAAAAAAAGAAGGGTAGGTTTATCTTTATCTAGATTTAACTTCTCTATCGCTTCTTCTTTTCTTACCTTTGTGATTTCACTACGGATAGGATTACCGGTAAGGTAAGTTTTTCGTAGTTGCTTCGGGGAAAGATATCTCTCTGTCTCTGAGAAACTAAGAGCTATTCTCGATGCCCATGGCGCAAGAAGTCGGTTACTCAGAGAAAGTCGCACATTTTGTTCGCAGATCAGATTTGGAATACCCAAAAAGGAAGCAAGTATGATGAGGGGACATGAATGAAAGCTCCCCATTCCTATAATCACTTGGGGTTTAAATGCACGTAGAATAAAAAGGGATTGAAAAAAGGATATGCAGAGACTCCCCCAAAAGACTATCCACTTACTCGAAAGATGCCTGGGGTAACTCTGGATACCTATTTGGCGTAGGTTAAATCCCGGTGATAAAACAAGGTAAGACTCAAGTTTCTTTCCCCCCACCATGAGAATCTTATCAGCGAGGTGGTGTTCCTTAAGGTAGGAAGCTATGGCTAATCCCGGATAAATATGTCCCCCGGTGCCTCCTGCAGCAATTAATACTCTCATCTGTGCTTTTTCTTATGTCTTCTTCGCTTGCCTCTTTTCGGCTTATGTTTCTTGATCTTTGGTTTTTTTGTTTCAGCCGTTGTTATTGGTTCTTTTTCTCCTATCTTTATCTTCTCTTTATCGGTTCGACCTACCCCAGCTTTTCCTACCTCTATTTTTTCTTTCTGGGTCGGGGTTTTCTCAGCCTCGGTGGTCTTTGGCTTAACTTTCTCTCGTCTTACCTCCGCCTTTCCTAAAGTGCCTCTTTCCCAGCTATACACAATGGGGGTAGCTACAAAACTTGAAGAGTAGGTTCCTACTATTACTCCCACCAGGAGAGCGAAGGTGAACCCGTGAATCACTGCTCCTCCCCACAGAAATAGAACCAGGACGACTATAAAAGTAGTTAAGGATGTAACAATAGTTCTAGAAAGGGACCGATTGATACTTAAGTTAAGGATTCTTTTTAAAGAGATCCGCTTTCCCTTTCGGTAGGTCTTGAGATTTTCCTTGATCCGAGCGTAAATGACAATAGTATCATTGAGGGAGTACCCAATTATGGTGAGAAGAGCCGCGATCACGGGAAGATTGAATTCGAAATTACCCAAAGATAGAGCTCCCATGCTGATAAAGACATCATGAATTAAGGCGACCACAGCTCCCCCGGCAAACTTAAAGTCAAACCTCCAGCCAATATAGACAAGCATGCCAGCTAAAGAAAAAATTATCGCCAGTATGGCCTTTCGTCGAAGCTCCTCACTGACTTTGGGGCCAATCAAGTTAATGGTTCGAACTTCAAAGGTATTCTTTTCTTCTTTGAATTCCCCTCTTACGGCTTGCTCGATTTTGGCGGTGGTTTTTTGATGAATAATCCCCTGCATAAGAGAAATGAGAGGAGCTCTCTCTATTTGGTTGATATTGACTTTTTCAGCCTCGGAAGGTTCAACAGTTAAAAGACCGGCGAGATTTTCATATCCTACTGCCTCTATTCCGGGTAGATTTTTTAACTCCTCAAGACGGGTAAATTTACCGTGTTTTTCTCGATAGGTAATTATCCGCGAGGCAATATCCTGAGAAACCTGCTCTACACCGGTCCTTATAAGAACCAAGTTATCCTTTTTTTTCCCGTACTGCTGTATAACTGCCCTACCTAAACCTATCTTGGTCAGACCCGATCTTATCCGGCTAATAGAAGGGGTTTCTGTGAATTTGAGATGAACCTCTATCCCCCCGGTAAAATCTAAACCAAGCTTTGGCCCTCCTTTTAAAATGAGAGAAGTAACACCGGCAGCTATGGCAGCTCCGGAGATAAAAATGGCTACTCTCCTCAATTCAACAAAGTCTATGTGGGTTTCGCCGAAAAGACGCATTCTTTCTTCCTAGATGCTGAGCTTGGAGACCGGTCGTCCACCTAATAAGAGATTAAAGATAACCCGAGTTACCACAATAGCTGTAAATAGACTTATTA